>CADCPK010000153.1 GCA_902803215.1 uncultured Lachnospiraceae bacterium | reverse complement strand
GTGTGGTGGAGGCCTCACCTGACAGCCCACGGAGTGGGCTATTGGTTACCGGCAAGTAGCGAAGCGGATTGCCGGTTACCTTTGACTACTTTAATGGAAACATCGCAAAATGTAAATAGTTATCCATAAAAAACCCGGTCATCAGCTGATATAGCTGATAAAAATATTTCCGGCCTTCTCAAACAGTTCGGTGCTGTCGTTCATACCGAACGGCGTTACCTCCCGGGTTTCAGGATCGTACAACCATGTATTATATTCATCGTATCCGACGATCACCGTGCTTGTATTCGGCCCTGTTTTTGCCACGACCGCCCGCTGTGCACTGATCTCATACAGCACACTGTCGAGAGTACAGCCGGACAGGTCGATCACCTTAGCCGTATCTCCCAGGCTTTCCTGAAGCTCCTCCGCATCCCAGCTTCCGGTGCGGAAAAGATACGGAATATCATCAATGTTCAGCGTGATCTGTGTCTTTCGGTTTCCTCTCTCCCAGATATACTGCTGTCCGCGGTTGAGCACGACTCCCATCTGTTCATCGGCAGAACGCACCGCTTCGGCCACATCTGTCGTCACAAGACGAAGACCGCCGCCCGCATATACATAGTACACATCGTTTCGGGGAACTATGGTATCCAGGAGCGCCTCATGGTCCTGCGCATTGCGGAAACGCGCGTACACGATCAGCGGCTCATCGGTTCCCGGCCTTCTTCCCGTAGAAAGTCTCACCCGCATACCTGTGCGGCTCGTACTTGTCAGTTCCACCGATATGGTGCCGGCTGCCGCTTTCCTGTTGTTCATGATATTGTCTTTTTGGGTGACCCTGTAACTGTTGTCCTTCTTCTCCGCAAGATTGAACTCCATCAGCGTCCCGTTTATCTCCGGATCCATGACATACAATCCGCTCTGATGATATACCTTCTTCTGTTCTCCTTCAAAGCTTTCGATGAAGAAGGTGGAGATCCCCTCCCGGATATGTCCGTTCACATCCTCCACAATGTCTTCGTCATTGACAAGACCGTAGATCAGGTCCTCATTCATGTATCCTATAGTTCTTAACTGCTGCCCTTCTGCCGGCTCCAGATACCGATAAGAACCTGTATCGAACTCGATCGTCCGGATGCTTCCCGCACGCTCGCCCTCATCGACAAGCCAGGCTGCATGGGCGCTCTCATCCGAAACGACAAAATTCTCCGATTTTATGTTCTCCTCAACTATCTTATAATCCCCCGACTCGATATCGACCCGGTACAGCTTTCCGGCAAATAAAAGGAACAGCTGGTTCTGCCGGTTAACATACGAGAGCGTTCCCAGGTCTTCCTCCAGAAATTCATGAGATTCCGTGCCCGGAATAAAGACCTTCTCCTCCAGAACATTCTGATCATGGTTATAATGATACACGCAGATCCCGCATTTTCCTTCGTGGAACCCGCGGTTCATATATCCGGAGAGAACAAAGTCGACATCTCCGTTTTCACTAACCCGTATGATCTTGATATCATGTTCCAGACGTGTGTCTCTGAAGTCGCTTCCTTCTTCTCTTCTGAAGCTGAATATGCGGACAAGCTTCCCGTAATCGGGAGCCCATGTCCAAAGATCGCCCTGCTGTACAAAGGCGATCACACTCATATCTTCGTTCGACATATAATTGACGTCACGCGACCGTACGCCCAGGACAAGTCCCTGATCGGTGATCGTTCCGTCGCCCGGCTGAAAGATCTGCTGTACGGAACGGTTGAAATCGAGCAGCATGATACGCGTATCTGAGTATCTCATACGGTAGAATTCTTCTACATCGTAGACCTCTGTTCTGCCTCCGTCATCTTTCGAAGATATCTGATATGCGATGGATATGCTGGCCGTCGTCTCGTTGATATCCTTTATGACCGGTATGCCTTTCTTGATCACCTGCGGTTTAAGCGTTCCCCAGCTGATTTCCGAGAGGCTGGAGTTGATCGTAATATTGGCATAATTGGTCGTGCTTCCGGTATTTCCGGCTTCAAGGTACACCGACAGATCGTCCGCGGTCTGTTTATCCATGCACTTTTCGTAAAAGCTCTTCACGAAATGCGCGTAATCCGCCGCATGTACGCCCGATCTGTAGACGACCCTTGTGTAATAGTACACCTCGCCGGCCTCCGTGTCCAAAGTGACCTGCAGAGAATATTCCTGGCTCATCTTCAGGTCGCTCTCTATCTCCGCTTCCGCCCTCAGGTATCTGTCCGAGGCGGAAAGATTTTTGATCTTATGATTCTCGATGACCTTGCTGCCGTCCGATGTTCTGATCTCGTAGGACAGGCTTCTGACCTTTGTCTGATAAGGATCGATCACAAACGACAGTTTACGGGATGTATCAAGAGGAGTAACACTGTCCCGCATAAAGTCGGTCTGCATCTTTGTCACATACCCGTACATTCGGTTTGTGAGCACATCACCGATCTGCACCATGACTTCGGGAAGGACCGGGTCATTCATATCCGACCGGTCATCCGTCGTCTCATTATTCAAAAGCAGAGCTGTCCCGATGATCCCGGTCACAAAGACCAGGCTCAATATGAGCAGTCTGCGAAGTATCTTCTTCATTCTGTTCTCCGGTTATCAAATTGTCGGCTGCAAGAAGCCTGTAAAGAGTCGGATCCAAATGGAGGGACTGCATCATCTTCTGCAGACTGTCGATATCTTTTCCTGCCGCGGCGGTATCTTTCACTGCCCGAATCAGAATATTCTTGGGCGTATGCTCCATATCGATAAATTCGAGCAGCTGTACATTGTACCCGCACGCTTTTAAAAGTTCAGCTCTGATCCCGTCGGTAAGAAGAGCCGAGATCCGTTCTTTTAATATACCATATCCGAGTACCGGCTCCAGTAATTCCCCTTTTATCTGCCGGTTCAGCTCATGCTGACAGCAGGGGACCGAAAGGATCACTCCCGCTTTCCACAGCGCCGCTTTATATAAAGCATAGTCCGTGGCGGTATCGCAGGCATGCAGTGTAACCATCAGATCCACGGTATTTTCCGTGTCAAAATCCGCCACGTCTCCCACACGGAAATGCAGCTCGCTGTAGCCGTATTTTCCGGCAAGGTCGCTGCACTTTTTGATCACGTCTGCTTTCAGGTCCAGGCCCGTTACAGAGATATCTCTTCCCAGAAGCTCGTGCAGATAATAGTATACCGCAAAGGTAAGGTACGATTTGCCGCAGCCGAAATCCAGCACGCGTATCGTCCTGCCTTCGGGAAGATACGGAAGGATATCGCGTATGTACTCAAGGAACCGGTTGATCTGCCTGAATTTGTCATATTTGGCAGCCACGACCTTGCCCTCTGCGGTCATCACTCCCAGGTCGATCAGGAACGGAACCGGAGCTCCCTCTTTCAGGATATAATTCCTTACACGGTTATGCGGCGCGATCTTCGGAGGCTTTGTCTGCTCATGCCTTTTTGTTTTGACTGTCAGTTTTCCTTTTTTGCTGATCAGTACAGTCCCGTCCAGGCAGTTTCCTTTGATCTGCAGCTGGCGGTACCTGCGCAGCAGATCATCATCCAGATAAGAAAGCAGCTCTTCTTCCTTCAGGTTTTTGTGATAGGCTTTGTTCTCTTCCACATATTCTGCCTGATAGCATACTTCTCCTGATATAATTACCGGCCGGATCCGGATCTTTTCGGGGCCGGGATCCCTTCTTCCGCTGAGCACTGCCAGGACGAGTCCGTCTTTCAGTACTTCACGGATCAGCTCTTCTCTGTTCATCTTATTCAATCCTCGCAGAGTATATCAGGCAGAAATCATAAATGCTGCAGCAGTCCCAGCGTAAGCCGCATGCTGTGTTCTGCTGCCGCCGCTTCAAAAGTGTCATAATCCATCTCCGCGCTGCCGTCGGCTTTGTCCGAGATGGCACGTACGATCAGAAACGGCACACCGTTCAGGAAGGCCGCCTGTCCGATCGAGGCCGCTTCCATCTCCACTGCCATTCCGCCGAACGTTTCGGCAATGAGGTCTTTTGTCTTCTGATCGGAAATAAACTGATCTCCCGAGCAGATCCTTCCCTGAAACACATGTATGTCAGGATTTACCGCACAGCAGATCCTCTGCGCCGCGTCACGAAGGCCGTCGTCGGCCTTAAAGCTGAACTGCTTCATCTGGGGGATCTGCCCTTTTGCATAGCCAAAGGCGGCAGCATCCACATCATGATGAACCACATCCGTCGACAGAACGATATCGCCGATATCGATGGCAGCGTTAAGGCTTCCCGCAATTCCGGTGTTGACGATCACTCCCGCTCCGAAAAGAGTTATCATGTTCTGCGTGCAGATCGCCGCGTTGACCTTTCCGACTCCCGAGCGGGCGATCACGACCTCGTGCCCCGCAAGAGTTCCTTCGTTGTATTCCACCCCGGCGACCACACGCATTCTTTTATTTTCCAGTTTTTCTACCAGGCTTTTGATCTCTATCTCCATAGCCCCGATAATTCCGATCTTACTCATTCATCTTCCTCACATCTTTAACAGTCTTGTTCACGCCCGACCGGCGGTCAGTTGCTCAAAGCCCTATTATAGCAATAATCTGCATAATATGGAAGTATAAATATATCAGCTCGGCAGGAGGACCGGGGCATCATATATCCGTTCTGTCCCACTTATCGCAAAGTGACTGGATCTCTCTGGCAAATCGATCGAGATCTTTATTGGGCGTACCCTCGTTTTTACGGATGACCGAAATCAGGCGTTGTCCGACAGCAAGCAGCTTCTGGAACATAGCGGCCGCCCTCTGTGCCTTCGGTGTCATTCCCACTTTCTTCTCGACCCGTACTCCTGTCGCCTCAAATACGAAGCTGTTCTCCGCCAGGTCAAAAACCGTACCGCTGAAAGGCGCCGAGGCACTCAGTCCTTTTTCCTCTCTCAGGCGTGAAGCGAAAAGCTCCGTGACCGTATCTTCACCGTGCGTCACAAATACACGCTTCGGTGTACTTCCGAACGCATCGATCCAGTCGAGCAGTCCGTTTACGTCCGCGTGTCCGCTGATGCCCGGCATCTGCACGATCTTTGCCGCCACATGTATGGATTCTCCAAAGAGCTTGACCTCTTCGGCGCCTTCGATGAGGGATCTGCCCAGGGTGCCTGTTGCCTGGTAGCCCACAAACAGGATCGTGGAATCTTCGTTCCACAGGTTATGTTTCAGATGATGTTTGATACGCCCGGCGTCGCACATACCGCTCGCAGAGATGATCACTTTGGGCTCATCGTCAAAATTGATAGCCTTGGAATCATCGCTTGTGATGGAAGTACGCAGGCCAGGGAAAGCGATGGGATTGATCCCTTTCCTGATCAGAGCCATGGCCTCTTCATCGAAGCAATCGTAGACATGCTCCGAAAAGATGGTCGTCGCTTCGTTTGCCAGAGGACTGTCCACATACACCTTAAAGCCGGGGTGTCCCGGAACCCGGTCTTCCGCTTTGATCTGCCTGATAAAATACAGCATTTCCTGTGTACGTCCCACCGCAAAGGAAGGAATGACCAGGTTTCCGCCCCTGTCAAACGTATCATTGATGATATCCGCAAGAATGCTCACATAGTCCGGTCTTTCTCCGTGCGATCTGTCTCCATAGGTGGATTCCATCACAACATAATCCGCATCGTGGATATACTCCGGGTCTTTGATCAGCGGCTGGTGCATGTTTCCTATATCGCCCGAGAAGACGATCTTCTTTTCCGTTTCACCTTCGGTGATCCACACTTCGATGCTCGCGGAGCCCAGCAGATGGCCGGCATCGACAAACTTTACCTTAACACCGTCGCAGATATTGTAAACGCGCTCATAGTCGCACCGGGAAAAGCACTTGAGCACGTTCAGGGCATCTTCCATCGTATATACCGGCTTGTACTCTTCTTTTCCCTGCCTTTTGGCTTTTCGGTTCCGCCATTCTGCCTCAAATTCCTGAATGTGCGCACTGTCACGCAGCATGATATCGCAAAGGTGGCAGGTCGCATTTGTCGCATAGACCGGCCCTCTGAAGCCCTTTGCATACAACAGAGGCAGGTTGCCCGAATGGTCCATATGCGCATGTGTCAGCAATACGAAGTCAAGCTCCGAAGCGTTTACCGGTATCGGTTTATTTTCATATATATCCTGTCCCTGCTCCATGCCGTAATCGACAAGAAATTTCTTGCCGGCTCCTTCAAGATAATAACAGCTGCCTGTCACTTCATGTGTCGCACCAAGAAATGTTATCTTCATAGCACCATGCCCTCCTGTCGTGAAATCTTATTATAATCATATTATACACAAATCCTGAGGATTATAACAGTTCTTTTCACTCGCTGCGCAAAACTTGTGCGGATACGTCTTTGCCTGAAGCTTCCGTAACTTGACAATTTATCACAGGTAGTTCATAATGAGCGAAACAAAACCACAAACAATTGAAACCGGAGGTTTCCCATGAAGCATATAGTATTGACCGGCGGCGGGACCGCAGGACATGTTACACCAAATATCGCACTGATTCCCAGGCTGAAAGAGCTCAATTACAAGATCTCATACATCGGTTCTTACAACGGCATGGAAAAAGAACTGATCGAGCAGCTCGGCATACCCTACTACGGCATATCGTCCGGAAAGCTGCGCAGATACGTCGACGTAAAAAATCTGACAGACCCGTTTCGCGTGATCAAAGGCTACTTTGAAGCACGTTCTCTGATGAAGAAGCTGAAACCTGACGTGGTCTTTTCCAAGGGCGGCTTCGTAACCGTGCCGGTAGTAAAAGCTGCGGCGGCCCGTCACATCCCCGTGCTCATCCACGAGTCGGATATGACACCGGGTCTGGCCAACCGCCTCTCCATTCCTTCCGCCACAAAGGTCTGCTGCAATTTCCCCGAGACCGTCGCTTCTCTCCCGGCCGAAAAGGCAGTTCTCACCGGAACGCCTATCCGTGCCGAACTTCTTAACGGAAGTGCCGAAGCGGGCAGGACATTCTGCGGGTTTACTGCGGAAAAGCCCGTGCTGATGATCATCGGAGGCAGCCTTGGCGCGCAGGCAGTCAATGAGTGCGTAAGAAAGATCCTTCCTCAGCTGCTCAAAGACTTTCAGGTCGTACATCTCTGCGGTAAGGACAAGCTGGACAATTCTCTTCTGGAGACCCCGGGCTACCGCCAGTATGAATATATCAAAGAAGAGCTCCCCGATCTGTTTGCCATGGCAGATGTCGTGATATCCCGCGCCGGCGCCAATGCGATCTGCGAGCTTCTGGCGCTCAAAAAGCCGAATCTTTTGATCCCGTTATCGGCAAGGGCAAGCCGCGGCGACCAGATCCTGAACGCTCATTCCTTCGAGAAGCAGGGCTTCAGCATGGTCCTGGAAGAGGAGCAGATCACCGATGATTCTCTCCTGGCCGCTGTCCGTGAACTGTATGCAAACCGCGACCGTTACATCCGGGCAATGACCTCCGCGCAGCATATCGACTCCATCCATACGATCACTACTCTTATTGAGAGCTGCAGGCTGGGGTGATCTTTTGTACAGGCCAAAACGGCAGTCCGCTCTGTTTGTAAGGCGGACACTTTCCCGAGAACGACAAAAAGCTCCGAACCGCAATATTGCCGGTTCGGAGCTTTTTCTATTAATCGTTATTTTACTTTGACCGCATTCAGTATTTCTTCTTTCATCTCGTCGGTAAGCTTGCCCGGCGTCCATGTCACGCCTGCGTTGTCTCCATTATACCTCGGAATGATGTGCATATGGAAGTGGAACACCGTCTGTCCTGCTGCCTCACCGTTATTCTGCACGATATTAACACCGTCGCAGGAAAGGCCTTCCTTCATCGCGACCGCCACTTTTTTAGCGACCGATGCAGCCCGGCCCAGAAGATCGTCCGGCATCTCCGCGATATTTGCGGCATGTTTTTTTGGCAGTATAAGCGCATGGCCTTTCGTTGCCGGACCCAGGTCAAGAATCACCCTGAAGTCCTCATCTTCATAGAGCGTCGCTGACGGAATCTCTCCCGAAGCAATTTTACAAAAAATACAGTTTTCCATAATTATCCTCCCTGTTTATGCACTTTTTTTCTTTGGATGATACAGGATCACGGCAGCCACAAATCCGCAGACCAGCCCGCCGATATGAGCGGCATTATCCACTCCGGCATCCGCAAACCCCAGATACACCGAAAGTCCTACCATGATCAGCATTCTTCTCATGGACAGATCAAGGACCGCACCCCGGTTTCTGACGAGGATATACAGGACAGCACCCATCATCCCAAAAACCGCGCCGGAAGCTCCTGCCGAAACAGCATACTCACCGCTTCTCATTTCCAGAGCCATAGACAGAAGATTTCCGCCGATCCCTGCCACAAAATAGAGCAGTAAAAAGGAAAATCGATTCATCAGGATCTCCAGGCGTTCTCCCAGGACTCCCAGAACAACCATGTTGTTAAGCAGATGATTGATCCCAAAGTGAAGAAAAACGGCTGTCACGAGCCTGTACCACTCTCCGTCTTCCAGAATGAGCGGGGTATATGCCGCACCGCATCTCACCATATGTGCTGTGTTTTCGGATCCCCCGGTAAAATCCACCACGAGAAAAACGATGATATTTATGATGATCAGGCTTGCCGTCACCAGGTATTTCCTAATGCTGTCCAAATCCGGTCCCTCCTGTTGTCCCGAATACATGTTACCGGTATATCATAGCAGAAACAGGGAAATAATACAACTTGGAATCAGTGTCAGGCAGGGCATATGCCGGACACGGTATATGACACGTTTGCAAATCGTATCCTGTCGTCATTCTCCAGCAGTTTTTCCGTCTCGTTATCGATCGACATTTCATTTACCATAGTCCCGTTTTTCGAATGAAGGTCGGTAATATAATAGTCCTCGCCCTTTTTTATGATCCTGGCGTGGATCCTGCTTACAGCCGGGGCCTTAAGCACAATGTCGACCGCTCCGGGCAGCGATCCGATCAGGATCAGTTTTTCGCGAAGGGCGATATGCGGAAAAGAAGGATCCTCCGGGATCAGCTCCGGAATCACCGGTGTTTTTCCGGTCTCCGCAAAAACCGCCTCGGTAAAGGATTCATTTCCTTTTTTGTACCCGGTAAAAGAAGACAGCTCTGTGTACACTTCTTCCTCTGCAGGCTCCGGAAATTCTCTGTCTGTATGACTCTCGAAAACCGGAGCACGGACAGCGCTGCTCTTTCGCTTCTTCCCCAAAATGCTTTTTATACATCTTGTCAGCAGAATTCCCGCAACTGCGCAGACAAATGCCCCTGCAATCATGGTATCAAGCTGCAGCCTGCCGGGAAAGAAGAGCTGCAAAATCAAGGCAGCCATCACAGCCGCCGCTGCCGCACCTCCATAGATCAGGATCTGCCTCAGCCGGATCGTTCTCTTTTTTTCACCGGTTACATTGTTATCCTCCGTTTTATAGCCTTCTCGAACAAAGCTTTCGTTCCACAATATTTCCGCTTCACGTCTTCCTGTCATATCGAATTCGGGAACTGCTTCTTCGGAAAAAGGCCCGTCCATATTTCTGTCCGGCGCATAAATCGCTTCTCTCAGTTCATTTATCGGAGCAGAATCATTCATTACGCTGCGATAAAATCCATAGCCGGCAGACATGCCTTTTCGATCATTGTGATCGATAAGAGGAAGGATGAATTCTGCCAGTCCGGACAGCTGCACCCGAACATCCTGAAATGCACCGGGGAAACAGCAGAAATACATCTTTGTCCTTTCCGGATTGACAAAAATATGGTCGGGCGTGAGCAGCAGCTGATCGGGGATCAGCAGATAGTCCTCCATCTCCTCGATCACGCCGATGCACTCCTCCAGTATAAAGCGTATATCCGCAAACCTCAGCTTCCCGGTCAGATAAGTCGTCCGCAGAGTCTGGAGGCCTGTGACATCATAGTAAATACAGTTTTCCCCGTCCACCGACTTCAAATGACACCTCAGCATTCCGGGGAGTATGCCTCCGCAGAGCATCCGCATCGAAAAAGATTCTGTCTCTGTAATGCTTTCGTCATGCACCGTCAAAAAGGTACGGCTTGTCTCTTTTTTATACTCACATTGCATGGTCAATATCCTCTTCTCGCATCTCGAATGTCCGATGCCGGTCTTATGATCTCTGCACTTCCCTCTGTCTTCAGATGTCTGCGCCGCACAAAGTAATCAAAGGCGGAATCCATTTCATAAAAAACCGTGATCGGGTCTCCCGACCCGGTTCCGGCAAGTGTATAAGTGTGAAGGTCCTCCGACCCGAAAAAGCCGGTGCTCCCAAGCAGTATGCTCCGTTCTCTTGCTGTTTCATAAGGCGTACCGGCCTCTTTTACACCGGCTATGCTTCCGCAGACGGCCGATTCGTATGCTGCCGCTGTCAGAAAGGCTCTGTTATGAACATAGAAGCACAGGTAAAGACACGAAAAAACCGACAGGAGCACCACCGGAAAGATCAGCGATAATTCTACCGTCAGACTCCCCGCTTTTATCATTCTTAAAAAGTTTCCCTTTTCTCTGCATTCCATCTGTTTGCCTCCTCAAGTGCAATACCTCTGTGCGGCAAAACTGACCAGCTCACCGGCCAGCAAAAACGGTACAAAGGGAAGCGCCTGATCTTCTTTGCGCCGGTTTTTAAGTATCAGTACGATCGATACCGGAAAACAGAACATAAGTGAAACAAGAAGGAGCATAAACAGCTCGTCCGGCCTGTGTGTGAAAGCCAGTGTGCCGATCACGATCGCGTCTCCCATCCCGAGTGCCCCGCCGCTCAGCAGGCTGAAGGCCGCCAAAGCCCCTGCGGTCCCAAAAGAAACCGGCATGATGTCGATCTCCCGTCCCGTTATCCCCATGAGGACAAAAACGGCTCCCACATAAGAGGCGGCAGCGCACAGCGAGATATTTCTCTCTCTGATGTCACATATACTCTGAAACACAAGATATACCAATGTGATATATACCATGAGTACTCATCCTCCTCCGCATCTGCTGCAATAACCGCATCCCTCCGCTTCCGATTCCGGTATCAGCCGAACCGTTCTTTTCAGTCCGCTGCAGGTGGCAAGATTATGATAGCGATTCCCTCCGTCGGTGATAAAAACCGTCCCTGCAGGAGACGCGCCTCTGCTGCAAAGTTCGCACGCGTGGTACCGTTCCCCGCTTGCGTTGCGTCTGTCCTCAACTGTAAGGCCGCTTACCGCGCTGATTTTGATATCCAGATAAGAACAATGCGGGTCTTTGTGGATCACGCGGCCCGTCACCGTCATGTACACCATTTTCTCGGGGCTGCTCCCCGGGATCACATCGCGCATCGCTCCGTCCGCACCGCTCCATGCGTTGACCGTCACGGAATTATGAAACGAAACCGGCGGAAGCGGGATCAGCGATTGCAGAGGCACGAAAGAATAATCATCAGTCAGCGTGACCGCTTCTCCGGCACCGCTCTGATACGCTTCTACTCCCTCCCGCATCGCTTTGTTGCAGAGTGAAATCAGATGCCCGGTCTGCTGTTTGTAGATATCCATGAAGGAGATCATTGTGATCACACAAAACAGAAAAATGGGAAGAACGAGCGCACTCTCCACAGTCAGACTGCCTTTGGTCAATCTTTTTTTATTCATAGCCATATGCCTTTGTCACAATGAACGTCTTTCTGCCGTTCGCCCTTACATCCACCACCAGTTCCAGATCGGTCAGACAATGATCGATGAAAAATCCCTGCCGTCCCGAGCTCCTCACCTTGTTTTCCACACAGTCCATCACTCCGGCCAGCAGCTTTCTTTTGCTTTCGGAGAGAAGGAACATGAGCAGGTAGTCCTCATAGCTCCCATCCTCGCTGAGGATCAGGCTCTGCCCCAGATACATGGGAAGCTCATACATTTTTACCAGAGGTACGATAAAATCTGTTCCCCCTTCGGCAGAAATAACGCCGCCCGACAGGAGCGTACTCACTTCTGCCAGACTCTCTCCATACGCCCAGCAGAACCTGAAAGTACGCTGCACGATCTCCCGGTCGGGCGGAACCCTGAAGAGTGAGCAGAACCTGTCCGTCAGATAATCAATCTCGGCTGTGTAGACTTCGTTCTCATCGATTTCCTGCAGATCAACGCCAATCCGATAATAGAAAATCCTTTCGATCACCTGCTCCAGGTTTTCACGATCATTGTCGTTTCTCTCCAAAATGTACTCTGTCTCATAAAGAGGAAAAGCCTGCCCCTGACTCAGATAATTTCCAAACTTCTCCCTGATGTAGCACAAGAACAGCATTTCTGCATCGGGCACATCGCCGCCTGCCGAAGCGCCGGTCACCCCTGTACCTTCAAGGAGCGTCCTCTGCGACAGCATTCCCGCATTTCCGCCTGCCGGAAGGATGACCTGTGTATCCGGAATGAGGTAGTAAGATATGCCGTTTTCCATGATACTTTTGATGATCGGCACAGGATTTTCCAATATATTGTATTCCGGTTCAGCCGGCGGTGAAGCAAGCAGCTCATCTTCAACCGGTTCAAGCAGTTCCCCTTCGCCCGGCTCAAAAATTTCCCCATCAAACTCCTGAGCAGCTTCTCGGCTAAGATTTTCGGCTTCCCGGACAGCTGCTTCAAACCGGGAGATCCAGTCTTCCGCTTCTTCATTCTCCGCGTTTCTGATCAATTGGTTACTGTTCTCGCTTATTCCTTTGAGCCTCTGAAGAAGGTTAAGCGTTTCCCGGTTTTCATCATTTTTCTTTTCGTAATTGACCGCCTGGCTGAAGAAAGGCTCTCCTCCTTCATCTGTCAGCAGTCTGTAGCCCGAAAGACCGACTTTTCCTATCCTGAGATGCTGACTGTTCTGACTCAGCACTTCTCCCATAAAAGACCGGCATTCGCGGCATATCGCCGCCAGATCTGCTGCCTGTTCACTGCCTCCGCAGTTGAGCCCGAATATCTCGTACTCATCCAGAAGCTGTCTGTCATATTCCCCAAAGACCGAAAACAAACCGACCTCGGCACTCACAGCGATCTGTGCCCTGGCAGCTGCCATTTTGGCCGATGTCAGGCAGGCAACGATCAGTGTCATCATCACGCCCAGGATCAGCGCTGCGTAGATCGTAATCCCGGCTTTTCTCACCATGAAACGCCGCCTCCTTCTCATTTGTCAGATTGCATTGCTCTGCTCGGTTACTTTTGACAGGAGCGTTCTGACCAGTCCGCTGATCTGCTCTTTAAATATCACTACCAGTCCGATCAGCACGATCAGTATCAGAACGATCTCTACCACTCCGATCGCGTCTTCTTCTGCCATAAAGTCTCTCATGAGCTCCTTTTTGTCTAAAACCATCGTCTGCACTTCTTCACCCCCTCTCAAAGATTTGATCATCCCCAAAATGCCGCAAATGCCGGTACCATGATCACTGCCATGACGACCAGCAGCATGAGGATCATTGGGAATAACAGTTTAGTGGAAGCCGTCTCGCCCGAGATCCTTGCCTTCCGCTTACGCTCTTCCCAGGCTGCCTCGGATTCTCTCTCCAGAATATCGGCCAGAGAGCGGCTTCCTTTCTGCAGATTCTGCACCAGCAATGTGGAAAAGGTGCGATATTTGATCTGTCCGCACCGCTCTCCGAAATGCCTGTACGCCTCCGCCTCGGAGACACCGCTGTCCAGTTCGTTGCACACGATAACGATTTCTTCATAAGCATGCCGCACAGGCATTTTTTTGCGCCGCTCTCCGTCCGGCTTTCCGGCTTCCGCCTGATAGTCCGAGGCTATCTTCTGAAAGGTCCTCCTGACGGACATCCCTGCCTGTATCAGCAAGGTAAATTTCATTATGATCGGGGGATAATCGAGAAGCATCTGCTCATGCCGCATAAGCTCTTTTTTCTGCGACTCCCTTCCGCTGAGTATCATTACCACAAGCCCCCCGGCCAGAAACAGCCCGGCGAGCAGAATACCGCTTTTGTCTTTGGGACGGGTCCATGTACAGGCCTTTCCCGAAAGCTCATCCGGCAGGTAGTAATAATCCGGGTCGCTCTTTTCCCGGTTGTACAGTGCGACCTCGTCCCCAATCTCCCTTTCACGTTTTGCCTTCTCGGAGATCAGAAAATCGTCCGTATTGTTGTCCGATTCTGCGGACACCGATTTTTCCTTTCCCGGAACCTGTATGCGTACTGTCGCAGGCTTTTCTCCCTCCGATATTACGGCCAGCTCCTCTTCGTGCATTCCGCTTTCTTCACGGACAAGCATGCTGTATTCTTTTTGAGGATCCATCTCCTTGCGGACTGTCATAAACAGGCCCAGGGCATTGCCCGCAGCCGCGACAAGCAGAAACATGCGTATGCTTTTTTCCTGAATCCCTTCCTGTTTTCTTAACTGTCCTGTTTTTAGTGCAATGAATACAGCAAGAAGCAAAATTCCTATTGCTGCATGAAGCCACATCTGTTTTCACCGTCCTCCGTTATGTGCTTTTGTCACACTGTCTGTACCGACAGGTTGCCCTTATACCTCAATATCCACGATTTTTTTGCCCAGGCAGAAGGCAGCCGCATATATGGCCAGGCATACCGTCATTGCCATGACGCCGAATGCATTCCCGTACATTTTATTCAGAAAGCCGGGACAGGCCAGTTTAATGTACATGATGATCCCGGCAGGCATCAGACTCATAATGTTCTGCTCGGCCTTTTTGGAAGCGATCGATGTCTCTATCTCTCTGTACACATCGATCTTATCGGCAACCATCCCCGCACATTTCTGTATGACCGCGCTCATATCTCCGCCCATACGCCGGCATACGCTGAGAACAGAGGCAAAGTTTGCGATATCCTCCACTCCGCTTCTTCTTCCCAGGTCTCTGAACAGTTCGTCCGCCGGAACACTCACCCTGATGCGGCTCTGCATATAGTGAAATTCTTCTACGATATCCGTGCCGGCGGGATATATGCTCTCCAGGTCCCGGGTACAGGCGTTCACCGCATTTTCAGGCGAATAGCCGGCGCGGACGGCGACACTCAGCGAGACCAGCGCGTCCTTGAACTGATAGTTCAGCTCCTTTTTCCTTTTTTGTATCATTCGCCTTTCCTGCAGTTTCATCAGGACAAACGGCACCGGAGACATAAAAAGCAGTACAAAAGGATTTTCATAAAAGAGGTAATCCAGGAGAAGACATAGGCAGACTCCCGCAGCAAGTATTTTAAAGCGCTCCAAAGCCGTCATGCGGCATCGGCTGTAATCTCTCTTCTGAAATTCTTCTTTACTGACAAGGCGCCGCCTTTCTGCACTTTTATCTTTCATATCCGGACATTTTCCTTTCCCGCGGGGCCGTCTGTCCCCCACATCCTTTCCATCTTTTCAGAATGCGTGAGATCCGCCTCCTGCAAAAGAATGCCTTCCCTGTTTCTCCTGAACAGTGTCTTTGTCACGATCTCCCTGTTTTCCATCCCGATGACCTCCGATATCTCGAGCACTTTACGCGATTTATCCTTCATCCTTCCCAGATGAACAAGGATATCCACTCCGGATGCAATCTGGCGACGGATCGCCTCCAGCGGAAGATTGGCACCCATCAGGACCATCGTCTCGAGTCTGATGAGCATATCGGTGCAGCTGTTGGCGTGAATCGTCCCGAGTGAACCGTCGTGCCCGGTATTCATGGCCTGAAGCATATCCAGCGCCTCTGCCCCTCTGCACTCGCCGACGATGATCCTGTCCGGGCGCATTCGCAGCGCAGTGCGTATCAGCTCCCTGATCGTCACTTCCTGTCTTCCCTCCGAGTTGGCATTTTTAGCTTCCAGTCTGACCAGGTTGGCTATTCCCTGAATTTTGAGTTCCGCATTGTCCTCTATCGTGATCAGCCTTTCATCCTTTGGTATGTATTCTGAAAGGGCACCGAGAAAGGTGGTCTTGCCGCTGCCTGTCCCGCCTCCGATTACTATAGAATACCCTGCCTCTACCAGCATTTTCAAAAATTCGGAACACTCCTCTGTGATGCTTCCCCAGGCGATTAGGCGGTCCATCGTGATCGGTCTGTCGGGAAACCTTCGTATCGTCAGAACCGGACCGTTAAGCGCCACAGGAGGAACCACAGCATTCACTCTTGCTCCTCCGTCCAGCCTGGCATCTACGATGGGGACCGATTCATTGACTATACGATTGCATTTGCCCACGATCTGTTGGATCACATCCTCCAGCTTTTCCCGGGACGTGAACGATTTATCCAGTTTTCGGATCTTCCCGTCTCTCTCGATAAAGATAGAGTCAGGGCCGTTTACCATGATTTCGGTGATGCTGTCGTCGTCCAGCATATCCTGCAGAACATCCAGTTTGCGGACAGAGCTGAACAGTTCCTCTCTAAGCTGCACTTTTTGCCTGAGCGTAAGAGGATAATCTTTGTTATCGATCAGGATCAGGGCATCGATCGCTTCCAGGATCTCCCTGTCCGACAGTTCTTTGGTTATATCCAGTTTTTGCAGCAGCATTTCCCGAAACTCTCGCAGCGGAACAGTTTCCATACCTTTCTCCTGTAAAACATTATGCCGTTATTTTTATATGATCATATAGAGGGATACATCAGCCGGAACCGGCGGATGGATGATCAGAAGAACTCTGATAGGGCAATTATAAAGGGCCGGAGCGCCCATGTCCATAGGAAGTTTTGTCGAATCCAAAGAAAAAAATCCCCAATGTCGGATTCTGTCGAACCACATTGGGGATAGCTGCCGGCGATCACTCCGACTTCGGAACGATCTCTCCGCTGTTTTTATAGATACTGTTCTCCGGCACCACTCCGCGCACACAGGATGTGGGATACACATTGCTGTGACGTCCGATCACGGTTCCCGGGTTGCAGACACTGTTGCATCCGCACTCCACGTAATCTCCGAGCATGGCGCCAAATTTCTTGATTCCTGTCTCGATGTCTCCTTCGGGAGCATGCACCTTTACAAGGTGCTTGTCCGAACGTACATTGCTGGTGATCGAGCCGGCTCCCATATGAGAGAAATAGCCCAGAATGGAATCGCCCACATAGTTGTAATGAGGAACCTGCACATGGTCAAACAGAATTACGTTTTTCAGCTCCACCGAGTTGCCTACCACGCAGTCTGCTCCGACCAGAGCTGAACCGCGGATAAACGCACCGTGGCGTACTTCCGTATTTGCACCGATGATACATGGCGCCCCCAGATAAGCCGAGGGAAAGACTTTTGCGGTTTTGTGCACCCAGACCTGATCCGAAATTTCCTCATATTCGTCCTTATCCAGGCTTTCTCCGAGAGCAACGATCATCGCTTTGATCCCGGAAAGCGCTTCCCACGGATAAGTAAATTGTTTCAGATACTCAGCTGCCAACGTATGATCCAGATCATACAGATCCTTGATAGTGTACATGTACCTTCCTCCTTAAAAAATAGGCCGGAAGCACCCGGCCTGCAAAACTACCGGCTCCAAAAAGCCCTCACCTATTTTAATAGTTCTGTTTATCCCTGTCAACTTTGTGTTAATAAAAATTCATCTCCATGCTTATATTTCTCCGGGCCGATTATCGTATTCACTGTCGTCACGACTTCTTCCGGCTTTGCATAAGCGGACATGCAGATCCTTTCCGATCACCAGTACAAGTGCAGTCATCACGATCACGACATAGAACACACCGATACCGGTGGATGTTATGCCCATCGTTTCCGGCTTAAAGCCGAACCAGCCCGCCGGAGAAGTGTAATTGAGAAACGAATACGGCGCGCTCATGACCGTCCCGTTCGCAAATCTCCAGCGAAATCCGCATGCGCCGAGCACCAGGATAAAGATAAAGTATACCAGGAGCGGGAGCGCACTGTACAAAGGCGAAACCGATATCCACTCCCTTTTTCTGTCGCAGATAAACAGATCGCAGTAGATCAAAATGGGCGAGAGCAGATGCATACACAGACTTGCGCAGTGATCCTGCGCATATGCCGCGATATACCCTCCCGGCACCACAGGAGCAAGAAACAGTAGGAATACCAGGAAAGTGACAAAGAGGGATACCGCCGCCATATACTTAAGGATCAGTATACAGCGGGCATAGCCCTCTTTCTCATTACTGCATCTCCTTTTCTCATAAATCAGCTGGATAGCAGCCACAACCGCCGCAAAAATATTGGACAGCTGTGTAAAGAAGGTAAAGCCGATCGGCCAGTGGACCATCATGATAATCGCATATGCCACACAGCCGATAAGCAACACCTTAAAGATATAATTCTTGATGTCCTTCATGTGTCCTTATTCTTCTTCTGCCATTTTACGCACCATTGTAACGAGGTCCGCGGTATCTCCATACTTCATCAGATAATCGTGAATGATATTGCGGAGCACGGTCTGCTCCATGATGCCTTCCCCTCCGGTAAGGATCACAAAAAGCTCTTTACTGCTCATCTCTGTAAAAGGTCTGATGTCTTCCAATTTCAGTTCCATACTTTTTCTCCTCTCATATGGGCCAATGGGGACGTTTCTCTTTGGCCCATACAAATTGCTGATTTGTCAGATAATATGCGGGAATTGTTTCCCAAAAATGGGTCAAAGAGAAACGTCCCCATCGGCCCACTTGCATCAGTTAAATTATAACGCCCGCTCCATTAAATGACAAGTAAATAAGATGGGGTTATTCTTATCGATAAATGTACACTAAATATAGTACAATAATCACAAATATTTGAAAGCGGATATATATTTCTTCGAAGAAAGAACCGCTGCCGGTATGATGCTTACACTCACCCTTGTTGATACCGGTTCCAAGATTGTCTCGTTCACATGCAATCTTATTTTACGTTATTCGAAAGAAGAGCCGCTGATGCCAGATCGGGATCTTACGCAAAGTAAGTGATTACGGGGTGGCTATTGCAGAAAAAGAACACCGATGAGGGTGTTCTTTTTCTTTAAACGTATCGGTTATCTGAAGAAGAAGCGCCGCTCCTGCTTTCGCTCCTTCTCCACCAGTCCGGCACAGTAATCCGGGAATTCCAGAATCGAAGGTTTGTGTCCGATCCGCAGCCTCAACTTCTTAAATTCCTCCGTGTCCGTTTCATAATTCGCCCACGGATCATCAATCATAAACTGAATCTCGTTTCTCACCTCCTCCGGCGTAACATGGTTCTTAACTGCTATAGTTTCTATAAGATCTGTCTCGGTCATTCGTCATCCTCCGCCACAGTCCATGGAGTCCTTGATGATCTGCTCCCGTTCTTCTTTTGTAGTGTCCTTTATAAGAATAGACTTCATACACAACCACCTCGTCTATTTCTTTTTGTATTTCTTATAGATCCTGTTATAGCAGATTACAAGGATCGGG
>CADCPK010000152.1 GCA_902803215.1 uncultured Lachnospiraceae bacterium | reverse complement strand
TAAGATCCGGTGCTCCGGGACCTGCTCCTACAAAATGTACCATTCGTTCTCTTCCCTTCTGTTATATCATCGGCCGTTCGACAAAGCCTGAATTTTTTCGATCAGCCGGTCTGCCGTATCCGTGCATCCCAGGTAACCATGCATATTGGAAAAGACCACCGCTCCCGTGCATATCCGCCCTTTCGCCCTGTGGTCCAGATAAAACTGTATTTTGTCCAGCATCTGCTTCATGGAATCTTCCAGAATGCCGGCCTCTTTCATTATGACGATCGCTTCATCGGTGGTACCGCACACCAGTATCGCTCTCACGCACTCGATGTCTGCCCCGGCACGAACCGCACATGCGGCCAGCGCCTCCATCCTGCCGTCGGCGGAGTTCGAATGTGTATTCATGATCCCCGAAGCCACCTTGCAGAATTTGCCGATGTGTGAGACAAAAAGAATGCCCTCCGCCCCGAGCGATACCGCCATATCGATCGTCTCGCCGATATAATTGCTGCATTTGATCGTCCGTTCATACGGCAGATCCATGTGGCTCCTGAGGTACTCCTTTCCATAATTACCGGGCGAAAACAGCAGAACTTTCTCTCCCTCGGCGATATGCTGTTTCATCTCCAGCTTTATGGTATCCAGAAGAGCCCTCTCACTCATCGGTTCCACGATGCCAGTGGTTCCCAGAATGGAAATGCCTCCCTCTATCCCCAGCCGAGGATTGAAGGTTTTTGCGGCTATCTCAGCACCACCCGGGACCGAGATCACAATGTCGATTCCTCCGTCATAATCCAGTTCATCCGCCGCTCGCTCCGCCTCAGAAAGAATCATGCTGCGCGGCACCGGATTGATCGCTGCTTCACCGATCTTACAGGGAAGGCCCGGTCTTGTCACCCGGCCTACGCCTTCACCGCCGTCCACCCTGATGCCCGGCTTTGGCGAAAAGGACGCCTCCGCCATCACAAGCACTCCGTCCGTCGAATCGGGGTCGTCCCCTGCGTCTTTCCGCACTCCACAGCTCGCACTGTTCTCCTTTATCGCTACAGCTTCGAGCGGCAGATCAAATCGCAGTCCTCCGGGTGTCATGATACTGACGTGTGAAGATATTTTTTTCGAAATAAGCATAACAACTGCGCCTCTTGCCGCAGCAGCGGCACAAGTGCCGGTGGTACAGCCGAGACGCAGTCTTTCGGTTCCTTTTTCTATATAGTATTCGTTCTGACTCAGGCCATTTTTATCCATATCAGGAGACACGGTTCTTTTCATAAATGACGTACAGACCCTTGAGCAGCAGCTCTTCATCCAGAATGATATCACGTTTGCAGTACGGAATGATCTTTTTGGCAAGTCCACCGGTAGCAACGACTGTTGTCCGCATGCCGAGTTCTTCCTCCATCCTTTCAATGCACCCGTCTATGGCACCTGCACTGCTATAGAGAACGCCGCTCTTCATACACTCTATCGTGTTCTTGCTAATGACACGCTTAGGAGGTTCTATACCGATGCCGCTGAGCTGCGATGCTCTTGCGGTCAGCGCATCCAGTGCGATGCCCACACCCGGCATGATCATTCCGCCGATATAGTTCTTATGCTCGTCCACGACACACAGCGTTGTGGCTGTTCCCATATCGATGATGATGAGGGGGAGCGGATAATGCTTTATCCCCGCCACGGCATCCGCTACAAGGTCTGCACCGAGAGTCGCAGGATTGTCCATGAGGATGTTGAGGCCTGTGCGAGTTCCCGGCCCGAGTACCATGACATCCTGCTTGAGGATCTTCTCTGCACCCAGCTTCACGATATTGGTGATCTGCGGGACGACCGACGAGATGATGCATCCTTCCAGCATAGTCCTTTTTATGTGATAAATATCGAGGATCGTTTTAAGGTCAACGGCATACTCAAGCTCTGTCTTTGTGCGGACCGTCGAGACTCTCTCGATAAAATATGTCTTTTCGCTGTCAATACAGCCTACAACAATATTCGTATTCCCGATATCGATCGCCAGAATCATTTATTATTCCCTCCCGGTACTGAGCCCTCTGTTTTGATTTACAAAGGGATTCGTCACAAAACCTGCCATGGTGAGTGCCGAACCGATGATGCCCGTGAGTATTGTGGACGAAATCATTTCAAACACGGCATTGATTCCCACAAATACGCATACAAAAACAATAATGTTTCTTCCGTTTATCAGTCCCTGTACATATTCTGTATTGCCGAACAGAAGAATCAGGGCTGACATGAAGAATAATGTGTTCAGAAATGCCGAGAAGAAGCCGGTGATCGCACAGGAAATAAAGGCATTCGTCTTCTTACGGGTAAATCCGTAAATATAGCCAAGCAGAAAACCGTCCACAAGTCTCGGAACAAAACGCTGGATAAAAGCAAGCACAGGATTTATGCTAAACAGCATGGCGCCCATGGCGCTCGTGCCGCCGATTCCTATGCACTGCAGGAAGCTGGTGAGTCCAAAGACTCCTCCCGCGATAGCGCCGCCGACCGGGCCTGTGGCAATCGCAGCTATGGCGACCGGAATCACATTGAACGTAATCGCCAGAGGTCCTATATTCAGGTACCCCAGAGGTGTGTAGGACATCAGCAGCAATATCGCTGTCATTAATCCCAGTACAACAAAGTCTTTCGTGGTCAGATGTTTTTTCATTTTTTTCCTCCTTGTTATCGCTCCCTTTTCGGGATACAACACAGTGTGAATAAGTGACCGCCGGACTGCCTTCAGTCAGCGAAAACACTGCACGGGAATGCGTAATCCGCCTCCCTTTACACGTTTTCCGGACTGTGCATATTCTCTATGATCCGGCTTAACAGGACATTTGCTGCATCCTCCTTGCTCATCAGTGGGAGTGACACTTCTTCGTCCTGTGTAATCAGAGTAAGCACATTCGTATCCCCCTGAAATCCGGCGCCCTCCACCTTTACATTATTGGCGGCGACCATGTCAAGGTTTTTCTTCGTGAGCTTGGCTCTGGAATTACCGATCAGATCGCGGGTCTCCATGGAGAAACCGCAAAGGAACTGTCCGGGCTTTTTGTGCTCGCCCAGATATTTAAGAATATCGTCTGTCCGCTCAAGCGGAATCGACATCTCTTCGTCTTTTTTCTTTATCTTATCTTCTGCCACGTTTGCGGGCCGATAATCCGCAACCGCTGCGGCTTTGATGATGATATCCTGCTCATCGCTGACCGATGTGACCGCCTCATACATATCCCTCGCCGAAACGATCGGCACCGTATGTACAAAAAGCGGAGGCTCGATCGCGGTACGTCCGCTCACCAGCGTGACATCCGCGCCCCGAAGCATGGCCATCTTCGCGATTGCATATCCCATCTTGCCCGAAGAATGATTGGTGATGTATCGAACCGGATCCAGCGCTTCCTGCGTAGGTCCCGCAGTCACCAGCACTTTAAGTCCGGTCATATCTTTCTCGCATGCCAGTTCTCTCTCGATATACTTGAACAGTGTATCCGGTTCGGGCATCTTACCCTTGCCCGTATCACCGCAGGCGAGATAACCGCTGGCGGGCTCTATCACTTCATAGCCATACCCCGTCAGCTTCTTCAGATTGTCCTGCGTCACCGGATTCTCGAACATGGCGGTGTTCATCGCAGGCGAAAGGAATTTTTTGCATCGGCATGCCATGACCGTCGTAGTGAGCATGTCATCCGCGATACCGTTCGCCAGCTTGCCGATTACGTTGGCCGTGGCCGGCGCGATCATCACCAGATCGGCCTGTTTGGCAAGCGAAACGTGCTCCACGGAGAATTCAAAATTCCGGTCGAAAGTGTCGATCAGACACTTGTTTCCCGTGAGCGTCTCGAATGTCACGGGCGTGATAAACTGCGCCCCGTTCCTCGTCATGAGGACATGTACATGCACGCCCTGCTTTACCAGCATACTGGCAAGCGATGCGATCTTGTAGGCTGCAATGCTGCCGGTCACTCCCAGAAGCACTGTTTTTCCCTTGAGCATTTATCTGCTTCCTCTCCAATTATATAGTCTAATTCTTACAAATCTGTTATAGAAACAATGGCACACAAATATTTCACAATTACTCGGAATATGTTCTTAACAGTTACTCCCCAGACCTTCTCCTTGTGCATTTTCGCCGCTAAAGAAGCAGCAGAGTATTCTCAGATCACTTACCTTATTCTATCCGGAAAACCAACTTTGCGCTGAACTTTGCGCAGCGTCTTAGTCGAAACATAGGACGCCTTCTCGGCATTCTCCTTGATAATGCTGTCGATATAAGCCTTGTCCTTGGACAGACGGGCAAACTCGTCCTGCAGAGGCTTAAGCACACTGATCACAGCCTCACCAACAGCCGGTTTGAACTCGCCGTATCCTTTTCCCGCAAACTCCGCCACTGTCTCCTGCGGTGTCTTTCCGGTACATGCGCTGTAAATGTCGATCAGATTCTTGATGCCCGGCTGCTCGTCACGGTAAGCGATGCAGGCTTCAGAGTCTGTAACCGCTCTCTTGCACTTGCGCATAATGGTATCCGGATCATCCATAAGATAGATAGAACCGTTGGGGTTCTCATCCGACTTGGACATCTTTTTGGAAGGATCCTGCAGGCTCATGATCTTGGCACCGACCTTGCCGATGTACGGCTCCGGAACAGTAAACACATCGCCGTAAAGGTTGTTGAAACGCTCGGCAATGTTCCTTGTGAGCTCCAGATGCTGCATCTGATCGATACCAACCGGAACCACGTCTGCCTGATAAAGGAGAATATCCGCCGCCATCAGAACCGGATAGGTGAACAGACCGGCATTGATATTATCGGCATGCTTAGCAGATTTATCCTTGAACTGTGTCATACGGTTGAGCTCGCCCATGTACGTAAAACAGTTGAGGATCCAGGCAAGCTCTGCGTGTCCCGAAACATGCGACTGATAATAGATGCAGTTCTTCTTTGGATCGAGCCCGGCTGCGATATAAAGAGTCAGCAGATTGCGGGCGCGCTTCCTGAGCTCGGCCGGATCCTGTCTGATGGTGATCGAGTGCATATCCACCACGCTGTAAAAACATTCATACTCATCCGAAAGCGATACCCAGTTCTTGAGCGCTCCCAGATAGTTTCCCAGAGTCAGGTTTCCCGTGGCCTGCATTCCACTGAACAGGACTTTCTTTTCACCGATCATAGCATGTTCCTCTCTTCTATATAAAATACAACTTTATCACCAAACAAAAAACCTTAATTAGTTTACCATTGAAAACGTACAAAGTCAAATCCGAAAAACAACGACAGGGGACAGTTCACAGACTGATGCCACTTCGCGCGGGGCTGCTGCGGGACTTGAGAGGTTGGGGCGTGAATCGTAACCTTGACAAAACCCGGCTTCTATTCTAGAGTAATGGAATGGAAAACAACAGAACATCGCAGGAGGATATACATATGGAAAAGATACCCAGCTTCACCGTCGACCACCTTCGCCTGCTCCCCGGCATATATGTATCAAGAAAAGACGC
>CADCPK010000151.1 GCA_902803215.1 uncultured Lachnospiraceae bacterium | reverse complement strand
GCCATGTCCGAGTATCCGCTGAAGTCAAAGTACAGCTGCAGGAAGTAGAAGAAAGCACCAAGCCATGCCGTACCGGCCGGCATGCTCCCGAGCGCCGTAATCTGCGCAAAAGCACTTCCCAGCGCATCCGCGATCAGTATCTTTTTGAAAAGGCCCATCAGGAAAAGGTACAGGCCGTCTTCCACCGCCTTCTTTCCGGGGCGAAGATCGAGGAGCTGTTCTTCAAAATCCTGATATCTTACAATTGGGCCGGAGCTGATCTTAGGGAAGAACGATACATATAGCGTAAAATTGATAATATTGTTCAGTTCGCCGGCTTTTTCAAAATAAAGGTCGGCCAGATACGAGATAATGGAAAATGTATAGAACGAGATGCCGAGGGGCAGGCCGATCGTCGTATATTTGAAGACCGCCAGCACCGCGATATCGACGATGACCGCGCCAAAGAAAGCGATCCGGGCTGCCATGATGTTGCCCGACTCTTTCCACCTTATCATCTCGGACGCCGAAAAATAATTGAAAAGTATGGATATGACCAGAACCAGAAGATGCTCGGGGCTTCCCCAGGCATAGAAAAGAAAGCTGAGCAGTATCATGATCAGCTTTTTTGCCTTTCCCGGCACGATGTAACACAAAATCAGTGAAACAGGTAAAAACACAAACAAGAATATCAGGCTACCAAAAGACACTTGCCTATCCCCCAATTTATTCCCGGTAGCAGCTTCCCTCCCCCCGGGGCAGCTGCCGTTTTATCAGTATGTCCTGTCGAACGCGTTCTTCATCGGAGCCGTATCGTCCGCCGAGACAAATATTGCATAATTTCCTCTTACTTCATAGACACTGCGATTCAGCATGGCCGACTGCTCGATGCCATAGCCTTCAAAGCTTTTCTTCTGCGTGGCCAGCCTCGCCTCTATCGCCGAGCGCACTTCATCCTGCTGCGAAGCATCCTTAAGCTTCAGCAGGAACAGTTCCTCCGCACCCATGTTGGTCAGCGGATAATAAAGGCAAACTCCGTCATACAGCGACGGGTCGAGCCCGTAAAGCCGCTTGATCATCTGGTTGTCCGCCTCCTGCATCGTAGCCATGTCCGCGGCGCCTGTCACGGCGGACTGCATGTCGGCAAAGGCGACCGTGCTCAGCCTGCTGCCGGACATCTTTGTATACAGAAAGAAAACAAGCCCTGCCAGGCAGATCACCTTCAGTACGGTAAAGATGATCGGGCTTCCCACATGCCGGGACACACTTCTGCTTCTTCTCACCGGTCTCACGCCGGTCCTCGCCGGAGCAGTTCTGCTTCTCGCAGCTTCCGCGGATGCGTTCCTGCTTCTCGCAGTTTCATCGGAAGCGCTTCTGCTCCTGACGGCATCGTCGGATGCGTTTCTGCGTCTTGCAGCCTCGGCGTAAGCAGCTCTGCTTCCCGGGCCTTCTGCCGAAGGCCTTCTGCTTCTCTCACTTCCGCCCGCCGTCCTGCGGCTCCTCACCTGCGTCTCTGCAGTGCTTCGGCGTCTCGGTGCCGGTGCGGAACGATATTCTCTGTCATTCATGGTTAACGCCTCAATATTGTGTATCTTCCGAAACCATCTCTGTTCCGGTCTCCGTGCCGGACTCCGATTCGGCAGGCGACGCCGATGTTGTCCCGTCATAGCCGTACATGGTCATGATCATATTGGCCGCCCACATCGGATAAAATTCTTTCTGAAGATGAATGCCGTCCTCATCCCAAAGGTACGCGTACTTTTCAGCGATTGCATCATTGTTCACAAACGGAATACCATTCTCGTTGCACATCTTTTCAACCGCTGCACTGTACTCGGGAATCTCCCTCCATTTTTCGGCCGTTGCAAACGCCGGATCCCTTGCGGGCAGAATAGAACTGACGTACACCGTGCAGTTCGGAAATTCGGCCTGCAGCCCCCGAACCACTTCCAGGAATTCCGCCGCATAAGGTTCGGGCGTATCCCAGTAACCGATCGAAGTATCATTGAGTCCAAAGCACAAAAAAATCGACGTGGGGTTGAGCGCCCTCAGCTGATCCATATAATTAGCGATATCACGGATAGTCCAGCCGCCGCCCGCAATCACGCGGCTCTCCGGCATAAACCCATAGTACGAAAAACCGACAGCACGCGAGTCTCCCATCAGCGCATAATCGGTAAACAGGCTCCATACATCGATCTCGCCTGCCTCCACCTGCCGCATGATCTCGTCCTTCTCGGCCTGCTGCCTGGCCTGGCGCTGCGCGGCAAGCGTATTT
>CADCPK010000150.1 GCA_902803215.1 uncultured Lachnospiraceae bacterium | reverse complement strand
CAGGGGCTTCGTCTGCGGCTGCTTCGGGCTGCTTTGCCGTCCAATAAAGGTTTCCGTTTTCCGAGGTGATAACGTAGTTTGCGTCCGTGCCTTCGAAGCATCCCAAAAGATCCGCCGATGCGCTTCCTATAAAGCGGCTGCTCTCCGTGCCGTCGCATGTGACGGTCAGGGCGCTTTCTGCCGAGAGTTTATCCATGGTGATGGGCGCACTTCCCCCGAGGAACACACCCGGAGCTGCTTCGGCCGTGTTGCCGGTTACAAGCATCTTGCCTTCAAGGGTGAGGCTTGCGTTATCGGTATCGACGAAGATGCCGCCGGCTTTCTTTTCGGCGGTATTGTTTGTGATCTCGCAGTCCTTTAATGTGACGGATCCTCCTGTGGCGCAGAGGCCGGCGCCTGTTCCAGCTTTGTTGCCGCCAAGTTCGACGTGATCCAGTGTGACGTTTCCGTCCAGCACGAGGATGCCGCCGCCGTCCGATGTGGAATTGCCGCCGCTGATGTGTGCAAACTGTATCTCCAGATTGCCGCTGAACACGCCGATGATGCAGCCTCCCAACCTGGCGCTGCCTTTTCCGGTTATCTTGTGTCCGTTGCCCTGGAGGAGGAGCTTCCCTGAGGGGGCATCCATGACGATGCTTCCTTCGTCGGAGAAGCAGGCTCCGGTCCCGAACCGGCCGTTTTCATCGCTGACCCAGTCCGCGACGAGGTCCATCTCTGCGCTGCCTTCTGTGCGGGCTGCGGTTACGGCCGCTTCCCAGGCTGCGCCGAAGCTGTCATATTCTACGGTGCCCGCCGAGGTGATGACCGTGGCGACGGTCTCGCCCTGCGGCTGCGCTTCGGTTTCGGGCAGTTCTTCGCCGCCTTCGATGCCCGCCTCCTCGGTGAGCTGATCCTGCGCGGGTTCTCCCTCGTCCTCTCCTCCATGCGTAAATACCATGGAGCCGGACGGGTCGGTCCGGTAGTCTTCTTCGATCATGTCCGCAGAGCTGTCGTATACCACAAGATCATCAGAATTGTTTTGTTCCGCCGGGACGGACTCCTGCACGGGCGTCTCGCCCGTGTATCCTTCCATGTCTCCCGAATCCGCGAATATGACGGTGTCACTCGCCATGGCCGTGATGGTGTTTGCGGGGATGGACCCCGCCAGCATCACGCCCGACAGCAGGAAGCTGAGAAGCCTGCTGCCCCTTGATCTTGTTCTGTTACCTGTGTTCGACTTAACCCCCCTTGTGCCTCGTTCCATAGTGTTAACCTCCTCAGGATTGATTTTCATATCTGAACTTTGCTATCAAAGTATAAAATCCCATACTGCACTTCATTATAAAGGGCCAAGTCCATCACATGTCCAACAAATGAGGGGGTATTTTGCAAAAATAGTTACTAATCACACTTTTCTGCACCAGCGGATACTGCTGTGGCTGCGGGCGGCGGCTGAAAGCAAGCTTGTCCACTCTTTTTTGCGCCACCCGCCACTTTTGCGACAACCGAACGGCAACTGAATTCAACCTTATTGCCTTATTTCTGCGCCATTCCCACTGCTATTGCCACCGATGGGCAACTGAAAACAAGTCTTGTTCAATCATCTCTGTGCTCACATACACTGTTCCCGCACCCGCAAGACATTCGCCTCGCATAAAAAAAGCCTTTTCAGGCTGCAGTTATATTCTCATGAATATCTGCAATCTGAAAAGGCATCTGATTTACCTATTTGTTTTTTTCAAGGAGTTCAAACTCCTCATAAAGCTTGTTCCTGTATTTCTCATCGAACACGGCTTTCTGCACGTCTTCGTTCCTGCCAAGAGAATAAAGCTTCTGCATCAGTGTAATAACGAGCTTCTCTCCTCTTTCTTCTGCCTCATCAAATAAGATCGTATACAAACTGCCGCCTCCTATAAAAGCAGGTCTTATGTTTAAGCTTAAATAGCAGGAATGTTGTACTTTGACCGCTCAGAAAGAGGTATTTTTAGCGCATCCATAGCCTGACCCGCTGTCAATTTCATAGTTTCCATCAGGTTTTTTATATCTTCATTATGACCTAACTCTTTTCCCTCTTCCCAGGATTCCTTTCTCATATCATCGATCGCTTTACACATATCTACTTTCCCCTCCTCTGCTTTGATTTTTAGTTTTGACCCTGTAACGGCATTCATGAGTACCGCACTGTCATTGTCGACACTTTTGTATGCATCACTTTCATGTGTAATCTCGTGCAACTTATCCTTATCCCCCGAATATTTTATATACTTCAGAACCTTTCCAAAATCAGTTTGAAACTTTTCGAAATCACTGTTTCCCATACTGTACGGTGCCAGCAGGTGAATCTTATAGTCCTGAACATAACTGAGCAGCGTCTCATCATCTGTGCACAGCATTTCGTGTAGGCTCATCGGCCCGTCCCATTCGGCGGCACTGAGAAAAACCACCAATGTGATCACAGGTATAAGCCTGTCTTCTTTTCGAAAACCCGACAGAAATTCCACCGGACTCAGGGGAGTTTTCTTCTTTTTTCTTCCACCGGTTCTGCTCTTGTTTCTGCTTTTCCTGCTGCTCGATCTGTAAGAGTTTTTCGCCTCTTCTACCTGCCTCGAATAATTCATGAAATCGTACAAACCGTTTTTTACCGGCATTGCATAATGAACATTTGCCTGATTCTCCGCCCCAAGTATCGCATACAGCGCTTTGCCGTCCGTCATAATCTTCCATTGCTTTATGACATCCCTGTACTTCTGTACCGAAACACGCGCTCCGTTCCCATTGACCCGAAATTATCTCACGCCGCGTCAGCAGCCTCGACATCTTCATACTCTGCCTGCAGCACATAATATTCCTCGATGGCCCCGTCCAGGACAGCCAATAAATCTTCTTCAGCAATCATACCGTCAGCGTTTTCACTCACGCCCGCAAAGTGCAGCGCCGCCTTCATAGGCGGATTTTCAAGTGTCAGAGGAGTGACTTCCCGCATTTGGCCGGTGCTCTGATACACAAGATTCACTTTATAAAAAGCCGCGCCGTCCGCGTCCAGCCACCGTTCAAAAACCAGCTTCACGCCTATAGGTGTATGCTGCTCTACCGTGTCAGGAAGCAGATAATCCTCCACACCCATAGCCGCCAGCACGCTCGCCACATTGGAATCGTGCCCGCAGAGAAAGCTAAATTTCCGTCCCTCGGCAGTTAGCTCGCTCCGAATTTCCTCAAGCAGGGGATGCGCTGCATTCACCGACACAAGCGGCACAGTGAACAGCATTTCAGTATAAGTATCTACGATACTGTGTATCTTTTGCCAGTCCTCTTCCGTCAGTTCATGGCCGAAGGCTGCCTTCACTTCATCAGGCTCCTCATAATACTGAAGCGTCAGCGCATCCGCCACGCTTGTAGCAGTTTTGATGGGGCCGCTCATTCCGGGCTCGCCCCCTGCCTCCAGACTCATGACCGTTTTATCGGTCAGCAGATCGCCGTAATCACCGGCCCGGTAGGTTTCGCTTTCCTCCATATCAGTCACGTCCATCAGGAGAGAAATCGCGTCCGCAAGCCCCGCCTGAATCCCGTCGAATCCATCCGCGCCGCCAAGCTCCGCCACCTGTGCTTCCACATCACGGGCATACTCTTCTGTCAAAAAGGTCAGTGCAGGCGTAAAAGTTGGATCCATCGTATCGTACTCTGCATGACTTTCAATGGATGTTTCCGCCACAGGCAGCAGCCCCGCAGAAAAATACCGGGCCGTAGCAAGCGTACGCTGCTTTGCATTGGCATAAAAACGCACCGCATCATTCTCCGGACGATAATTCTCCGGGAAAAGTCCTTCGTCTTCCATCCATAGCCGGAAATACTGTCCCAT
>CADCPK010000149.1 GCA_902803215.1 uncultured Lachnospiraceae bacterium | reverse complement strand
GACTTAAGAGACTCTTTCCTTTCCCTAAATATGTAAACATTAACCACCGGGTTCCTGCAAGACAGCGGGAAGCGGTGGTTTTTGTTTTTGGTGGGTCAATGAGTACATGGGGACGTTCCTCAATGACTCATTTTTGCTTGCAAAAATGAGTCATTGAGGAACGTCCCCATGTACTCATTGACTCACCATCTTGCCCGAGCATACTTGCAGTGGTATAATATGAAATACTGCGGCGTTTTCGCTGCGTTACAACACACAGAAGGGATAAGAAATGAAATCGAGTGAACAGCTGCGGTCGGAACTGGCCGCGATCAATCATAAAAGTTATCCTGCATATAAGTCCCTTAAGGGGGAGTACAGGTTTCCGGGGTATATTCTTTCTATCGATCATGTGCAGGGGGATCCGTTTGCGTCGCCTTCGCATGTCAGCATCCGGATGGAGTCAAAGAGATGTGGATTCCCCGTCGAGATGCTGCAGGGCAGGCGAAATCAGCGGGCGCTGGCCGATTATCTGCTGCGCGGGTTTGGACACAATGCCGGGCGGTTTTCGTTTAAAGCAGGCGGTTCGGGGAAGAGCGGGCTGATTTCGGTGAGCCGATGTGGGCAGGAAATTTTGGAGAGATCTGCCTGCAGTGTGAGCGAGGAGGAGATCGTTGTTCGTTTTCATGTAGGTTTCCCTGCCAATGGTCGAACCATCAATTCGCCGGAGCTGGCGAAGATCTTTTTTGATTTCCTTCCCGGAGCAATCACACAGTCGTTTGTGTACAAAAATCTGGACAGCAGGGCTGCGAGAGATTATCTGGCGCTGGCTGAAGATCAGGAGTATATTCGCGGACAGCTGAAAGAGAGAGGACTTACCGCGTTTGTTGCAGACGGGGCTGTTCTTCCCAGGGAGAGCGGAGTCAGCGGCAGGCCGATGAAAGGCGCGGTTAAGTTTAAGAGCCCTGATACTTTGCGAGTGAAGATGACGCTGCCGAACCGTGGAGAAATCTCCGGAATGGGAGTCCCCGAGGGGATCACGCTGATCGTCGGTGGCGGTTACCATGGCAAATCTACCTTGCTTTCCGCTTTGCAGGCGGGAGTTTATGATCATATACCCGGAGACGGAAGGGAATATGTGATCACGGATGCTTCGGGCGTAAAGATCCGGTCGGAGGACGGACGGTTTGTGAAGGATGTGGATATTTCCATGTTCATCAGCAATCTTCCGAACGGGAAGGACACGCGGTGCTTTTCCACGGAGGATGCCAGCGGAAGCACATCCCAGGCTGCGGCCATCGTTGAGTCGATGGAGGCGGGAAGCCGTCTGATCCTTCTGGACGAGGATACCTCTGCCACGAACTTTATGGTGAGGGATACTTTCATGCAGGAGGTGATCGCGCGCGACAAGGAACCGATCACGCCTTTCCTGGAGCGCGCACGGGATCTTTATGCGAAAGCCGGGATTTCCACAATTCTTGTTGCGGGGAGCTCAGGGGCGTTTTTCCACATTGCGGATACCGTGATACAGATGGACAACTATGTTCCTGTGGATATCAAGGAGAAGGTAATACGGCTGCTTCCCGGATATCCTTTGCCGGCAGGCAATTGCCTGGAGATGCGGATGCCTTCTTCCGGGAGGATCATGACGAAGGATACGACCGTGCACACCCGCCGCAATTATTATGGGAAGCAGACGGACAAGCCCGAGCGGATCAAGATCCGTGTAAACGGGACCGATGGCTTTTCGATGGGGCATGATGAGATCGACCTCAGATATATCGAGCAGATCGTGGATCAGGAGCAGATGGCTGCGCTGGCGGATATCCTGAAATACGTGTGCGAGAATATGGTCGACGGCAGAAGGACGCTCGGCGAGGCTGCAGGGAAAGTCGTTGATAAGTTGGATAAAGAAGGATTTGGGTTCTTCCGGCAGGGAGGATATATTCCGGCAGGGCTTGCGATGCCGCGGGCGCAGGAGATATATGCCTGCCTGAATCGTTTCCGCAGGCCGTGATATTTTAACCAATACAAGTAAGTCCCTTCCTTCAAAAAGCGCAGAGCTCTTAAAGAGGAGTCAGGGGAAATGCTTGTGTCAGGGGTGGCAAAGGCCTCTCCCGAAAACCCGCGGAGTGGACTATTGGTTACAGTGTTGGAATATGATGTGAAAATAAATTAAGGAGATATAAAATGGAAAGAAAAAATGCATGGAACGAGTATGGCCCCGAAGATATGTTCAAACTTGAGGAGACTGCGCTCAAGTACAGGAGATTCCTGGATAAGGGCAAGACCGAGCGCGAGTGCGTGACCGAGATCATCGCTCAGGCCGAGGCGGCCGGATTCCGAAATCTGGATGATATCGTTAAGGCCGGGGAGACTCTGAAGCCGGGCGATAAAGTCTATGCGGCGGGGATGAAGAAGATCATTGCGCTGTTCACCGTCGGTTCCCGCGATATCGCAGAGGGAATGAACATTCTGTGCGCGCACATCGATTCCCCGCGTCTCGACATCAAGCAGAATCCGCTTTATGAGGATACCGACCTTGCGTATCTGGACACGCATTATTATGGCGGCGTCAAAAAGTATCAGTGGGTGACGATCCCGCTGGCGATCCACGGAGTGGTAGCTAAGAAGGACGGCACCGTGGTTGACGTTTGCATCGGCGAGGACGAGGACGATCCGATCGTCTATATCACCGACCTGCTCATTCATCTTTCTGCAAAGCAGCTGCAGAAGAAGGCTTCCGAGGTCATCGAGGGCGAGAGTCTGGATATCCTGATCGGCAGCAAGCCGCTTTCGGACATCGAGGATGACAAGAAGAAAAAGGAAGCGGTCAAAGAAAACATCCTGAGTATACTCAATGATACATATGGTATCGAAGAGGAGGACTTTCTCTCGGCCGAGCTGGAGATCGTTCCGGCGGGAAAGGCCAGAGAGTGCGGCCTCGACCGCAGCATGATCGCGGCTTACGGTCAGGACGACAGGGTCTGCGCATATACATCACTCCTCGCTCTTCTGGAGCAGGACTATGTTCCGGAAAAGACAAGCTGCTGTCTGCTGGTCGACAAGGAAGAAATCGGCAGCGTAGGCGCAACGGGCATGCAGTCCAGGTTCTTCGAGAATACGGTGGCCGAGCTTCTCGACCGTCTTGGCTGCTTCTCCGATCTGGCACTCCGCCGTGCGCTTCGCAACAGCAGCATGCTTTCCTCCGACGTGAGTGCAGGCTACGATCCGATGTATGCGGAAGCTTTCGAGCGCAAGAACTGTGCGTATCTGGGACGCGGGATCGTTCTCAACAAATTTACCGGCGCCCGCGGAAAATCGGGCTCCAACGATGCCAATGCGGAGTATATCGCCCGCGTCCGCAACGTGTTCGACGAAAACTCCGTGGCCTTCCAGACCGCAGAGCTCGGCAAAGTGGACTTCGGCGGCGGCGGAACCATCGCTTACATCGCCGCGCTTTACGGCATGGACGTGATCGACAGCGGCGTGGCGGTGCTCAGCATGCATGCGCCGTGGGAGGTTACCAGTAAGGCGGATATTTATGAGGCGCTGAAGGCGTATGAGGCGTTTATAAAGGAAGCTTGATTGTGAAAACACACGGGGACGGTCCTTTTGTGTTCGCATGCAGGGAGGTGCACGATGTGCGCCTCCGTCCTGCGTGCGAACACAAAAGGACCGTCCCCGTGTGTTTTCACCCCATATGCCTGATCATACAAGCCAGCAGATAAGGCAGCTTCTCCTCTGTGGTCTCCAGATCGCAGCCGAGAAGCTGCTTTATATTGTTCATGCGGTAGAGGATCGTATTGCGGTGGACATACATCTGTGAGGCCATGGCCTGAAAGCTGCCGCCGCACATCAGGTACACTTCGAGGGTTTCGACATAGTTGGCGTTGTGTTCTTCATCGTAGGAGATGAGAGGCTGAAGGCGGCTTTCGCTGAATTCCTTCAGAAGATTCCTGTCACTGATCGAATACAGAAGCTGATAGGTCCCCATGCGGTCGAAATACTGCAGTGTTTTGTTCTGATCCTGCGCCATGGAGACGGCTGCTTTCGCACGCATATAGGCGACCTGCAGATTGGAGATGTCAGCGACCTGATCGCTCACCCCGATCCAGAGGCGGGTTTCGGGCATTTTCTGCTGCAGCCTTCGGTGGAAGGAATCTATGATCTCGCGGACTTCTTTCTCCGTCACTGCATTGATGACCACGACAAAATAAGAGTCATAGTAGAAAAAGTGCCCGTTGTGTGTCAGGTTGGTGAGGTACAGTTGCATTCGATAAGCAATCCTTCGGCGCTCCACCGTGTCCATCTTGTCCAGCTCGCCGGTGGTGATGAGGCTTACCTGGAAGGTTCCGTCGATGTCGAAGTACGGGAGCAGGTCGTGCGCGTATCGGTCTTTTTCCTCGGGGTGCCGGATCGCGTTGATGAGGGCCGCGGAGATCTGCTCGTCCGTGGAGGACTGAAGAAAGACCCGGATACTCAGATCTTTGATCATATCGGCCAGGAAGACATCCCAGGGGACCGTGAGCAGCGGGAGGCCGTTTTCGTTACAATAGTCGGTCACGGACTTAGGGATGATCTTTATGTAATATCCGGTATTGATAATCAGCCCCGAAGCGCTTTTTTCGCTCAGCAGCTCAACCAGCTCCAGAAGAGATTCCTCTGTCTGAAAGCCCAGCCCGGTGGTGACCGCCAGCTCTTTTCCCCTGAAGTTGTGGATGATGGTCACATCCTCCAGCATAAGCAGCCAGCTGATGGAATTGGACCAGCCGCTGTGCCCGGCAATGAGCTCCATTTGGTATTTCTCCTGTGAGACCACAAGCATATCCTCTATCGTATACCCCATGATTCACGTTCCTCCATAGTTATTATTAATAGCCTTAAGGCTGCGAATGCTATCCTTTTAATACTTTTGCACTTGTGCTGAGCGCACAAAAAATATTATAAAAAGGTGGTTCCGAGTCCATAGAAAAGTTTTTTATAAATGCTATTATGGTTATAGAAAACAAATACGGTTTAAATATATCAGGGGGTGTTAAGTATGTCAATCAGAGAGAATCTTCATTATGAAATGTATCTTGCAGGAGACGTGACACCGGAGTGGATCAAGGGAGAGAGATACGAGTATTGTGATGATTTTTATGGATCCATTGCGAAGAAGGGCAAAGCAAATCTGATGAAGTTTGTGAATAAGCTTCGTATGTTCCTGTTTTGATATGGGGCAGAAGTCAAAGGATATTTGAGGCGCAGTCATGAGAGTGGCTGCGCCTTTTCGCTTGACACTTTTAAACAGGGGCAGTACAGTGTAGTACAGGAGGTGATCTTATGGCGTTTTCTATCCGATTAACCGATGAAGAACGTGCACTGGCTGAAAGCTATGCCAAAATGCATTCCTGTTCCTTGGCGGAGGCGTTTAAAAGAGCGCTTTTTGAAAAAATAGAAGATGAGTATGACTTGACTGTTGGTCAGGAAGCATATAATGAATATGTTAAAGAGGGGAAGAAAAGCCGCCCGATCGATGAACTCTTTAAGGAGTGCGATCTATGAGTTACCGCATAGAAACAACCGCTAAATTTGACAGAGAGTTCAAGAAACTTGAGCGTTATACGCAGAAAATGATCAAGGCATGGATCGAAAAATACCTGATCGATTGCGATGATCCGAGGGCACACGGAAAAGGGCTGACGGCAAACAGGAGCGGACAATGGCGCTATCGAATCGGTGATTATCGTATGATCTGTCAGATCGAAGACAGTAAACTTATCATTCTTACATTGACAATCGGCCACAGAAGCAATATATATACAGTGTAATGATTCAGCATAGCATAATGAAAGGACAGCAGGAGTACAATGATTCGTGTAACGATCTTTAATGAATTCGTCCAGGAACGCCTGGGCAGACATAATTTTGATTTTCTGGGAGAATGGTCGGAAGAAAACCGCATAAAAATGACAGAGCGCGCGGATGAGATTGCGAAAGCGCATGAAGGCGGCGCCATCCATGATACACTTAAGAAGATCGTGGAGGAGACCGGTGATGTGTGTGTGAAGCACATTAGATCGGTGGATATGCCCGAATGCGGCCTCACCGAGGAGGTGCTCGAAGATACCGACGTGCTTCTGTGGTGGAGCCATATCGCACAGGAGCAGGTTCCGTACGAAGTAGCGCTGCGCGTGCGTGACCATGTGCAGAGGGGCATGGGTGTGATCTTCCTTCATTCTGCGCATATGTGCCGCCCGATGCAGCTGCTTCTCGGCACAAGCTGCACTCTCAGATGGAGAGAGGGAGACAAAGAGCGCCTGTGGTGCGCGAACCCCACGCATCCGATCGCGAAGGGCGTTCCGGAATGTGTGTATCTGGAAGAGGAGGAGATGTACGGAGAATTCTTCGATATCCCGAAACCGGATGAGCTGATCTTTATCGGTGGATTTGAGGGCGGCGAAGTTTTCCGCTCGGGCTGTGTGTGGAACCGCGGTTACGGCAAGGTCTTCTATTTCCAGCCCGGACATGAGACTTACAGGAGCTACTTTAATCCGGATATCCGCAGGATCATTCAGAACGGTGTACATTATGTGGCAAATACGGAGCAGAGGCTGAAGACGCTGGAGTGTTTGCCGGTGTAATATGGAACGGGGGACGGTTCCTCGTTTCACCCTAAGCAAGACAGAGAACTGTTCTCTGGCTTTCAAAGGGTGAAACGAGGAACCGTCCCCCGTTCCACTCACTGCTCTTTTTCCCCTTCTATCTTCGCAGCCTTATTCAATTTTTTCATATCATCGATCAATGTCTGGATATGCGCCCGCTGTTCCAGAGTAAGTTCCCCGACTTCCACAAAGATGCGCTGATCCAGATCGAGGAGATAATCTGATGTACAGGCAAAGTACACTGCCATTTTGCGCAGCATATCAACGGAAGGGGACACATTCTCCTTCTCCCAGTTGCACACGGTTTGTTTCTTGACAGATAATTTGTCCGCAAGCTGAACCTGTGAGAGATTATATGATTTTCTGATATCCCTGATTTTCTCGCCGAACATGGTGAATTCTCCTTCGGATTTCCTTTCTCCAAGCATAATAAAGATTAGTCATCAAGGCAAAATACCAAAGTATTTCAACAATGTACGTCACGACCGTTCGTCAGCAAAAGAATACCCCGGAAATTGTTTAAAAACAATGGAAAAATCGCAAAAATCGCAACGATAAATGCGATATGGTATAAATTTGAATTTTAACATTATTATTTCCCGCAGCAGACGGTAGTTTCGGTATCCTTCTTAGGAAAAGGCATGTGAGGGGCCTGCGAAAATCCCTCGTCTGCAAAGTAAAATTAAGTTTAAAAACATAAAAAAATTGTAAAACATAAAAAAATAATTTATAATAACTCTGATTATTATTCCGTCGACCAGCTCCGAGGGCCGACGGTCAGAGACAGGCGGCGGAGCGGATTACCGCTGATTATTGACTTTGCGGCCGCAATAAAATAGAGACTTCTTTCATATCATAAGAAGGAATTAGAATAGAGAAATCTACTCCCTATACACTAAACAATGACTCACAGAGAGAGGGATCCGTAATGAAGACAAGAGCAAACCTGACCGGGTTTTTAAAGAAAATAATACTTCCCCTCATGCTTTTGGGCGTGCTGTGGACTATATTCACCCCAAGGCCTGTTTATGCCGATGATTTCTGGGATTTTCTGAATCCTGAAACTTACAAGACATGGCAGATAAAGCCGGCGACGACGGAAGTGGACAACAATGACTGGAAGGTCAAGCTTTCCAACGCAAGCTGTGCGGTCCCCATTCATGTGGACCTTTCTATGTTCGTGGGTCAGCATGATCTTTATGCCTCTGTCGAGTTGTGCACCACCGCTGATTTCGAGATCGAATTCAAACGGGGAAACTGGGTCGGCACCAACATCGACTCGAACATCAAAAAGAATTTCAGACTGTACAAGATGCAGATCTTTGACACCACGTCCCTCAACAATCTGATTGGAATGATCCCCTACGTAGGATATATTGGTGGGGCAGTTTTTCAAAAACAGATAGTAGGTGGTGCATCGGCCCCCTGTAAAATCAAGGGACAGTTTTGTGTCAGCGCTGTCTACAAAATTGGGTACAAAGATGGCCAGAATGACATCCGTGACCTTGCCACGGCGGATTATAAAACAGACTTTAAGATTACTTCGATTGAGCCGACAAACGGAACTCCAAGTGACACTAATATAACCGCTTTCGTCGGCGATTATGAAGACCTGAATTCCAAGTTTGGCAAAGTAGAGCTCAGCATCGGCAGTTTCGATATTATTGAGCTTGGTCCCATCATTCAGGGCAAAGCCGGTATATTTGGCGGAGACCTCATCACTTTTGTATGGCATAAAGATACCTTTAATTCTTCGTGGGACCATCCGGCGGAGTTGACGGATGAGATACATACCTGCGGTGACGTTGGCAGAGAGGGCTGCATTTCCGGGAAGTCCCGTATCATACAGCAGACCTGGTACGACTGGTCGGCACATGCCCGCGCTGAGATTTTCGGCTTTGAGCTTTTCGACTTTTCGAAGGATTTAGGAGACGATGAGGACTATAATAAAGAGGATATCGTTCCCTTCCATCAGTCGCTTACCTGGAATGAGCGCCTGGAATATACAGAAGAATGCCCGCACAAAGTGTACCGCGTTCCTGTCACTGTGTGGGGAAACGAAGCAAGAACCATACGTATCAACGGAATGACAGTGAAACCGAGCGAGGATGTTCAGGTAGACCCGAATGTGCGAAAATATACCCGGGATATCAGTGGGTCTGACAACCGGGGAGACGGAAACGCAACGCTGTTTCTTCCTTATAAAAATGGCAAGTATACCATTGAAGCTGCCGGAAGAGGTATGACGGGCAGCGCCGAACAGCCGGCAAACATGGTTAAAGGCAGGAACGAAAGAGTTCACATCGTCTTGAAAAGCGATGAGACCAAAGAGTATTCGGTCCGCAAGGAATGGGACATCGATTACGAGGACAAGGACAAACCTCAGTACATCGAAGTTCTGCTGCAGGCCCAGTATTACACGCACGGAAGAAATATCTGGTCCAAAACCTATGGCTCGATCAAATCCTTTGCCTCCTGGGAGCCGGTGCAGCTTATCACTCTGAGCGAAGAAAACAACTGGCAGGCCACATTTGATGAAGTGCCGGTCTGGGAGGTCATCAACGAGCAGGGTGACCAGAGAAAGATCAAGTACCGTATCAGAGAACTGAGACCTGAATCGAACAAGGGTCCCTGGGATAACTTTGTGGATTCGATGGGGCAGGTGTTTGACAAGATCACTAATGGACGTTTTCTCGGTCTGGATGATGACGAGGGTGACTTTCCTGAGCCTGTTGAATACGAACAATTTGAGGATCCCAACGCAAACCTCAATGACGATGAACGGCAGCAGAAGCTGAAAGATGCGGGTAAGCGTGTTGTTCACTGGAGATGGGACCTTGACAATGTCAATGTTTACAGCGTTGTCAAGGACAGGGTTACCAACTGGGATCAGTACTGGCAGATCCCCTGGAATCTTGAAGCGTATCTGACCGGTTTGGCCAAATCCACGTTTTTCCCTGTTCCCACCGTTAATTACAAGGTGCCGGAATATACATCGTCTGTCGGAGAACGGATAAAGGAACACACGACAAAGTATGTTGTGGAGTACAGCAACGAGGGAGATACGACCGTCATCAAGAACATCGCTGTTATGGATGTTTCCATCTACAAGAGATGGCTGAACTTCAGCGAAAAGGAGGAGACTCCCGAATCCGTATGGCTTGTTCTGCAGAGCCGGGTGAAGGAAAAATATCTGGATCTGGCAGGAGAGGCAGGCAAGAGAATGCCCTACACGCCGGTATGGGGACAGAAGTATGGAAACTTTACCAATGCCGCAACGCTTCTGGACGAGCTGGTTCCCGGTCTTGGGCTGATAGGCAAGCTTGACATTACCGGTGTTTTGGATATTCCTATTGCCATTGTCAAGGCGAAAAAGAATCCAAACCCGCTGGTCTCCTACAGGGTGAAATTCGGTGTAAAGAAATACAACGTAATGAAGCTGCCACTGGATTTCCAGGGGTCCGAGGTTTCGAGCGCGATCATCACCGATCTTATCAAGGCTTTGACCACTCTCGATATACCCATATCGATATCATTGACGGGAGGCGGCTATGTCACTGTTCCCGGAAAGGCGTACAGTTTCTTCAAAGACTATGAGCTGGCGAGCAACGTCATCAATGTCAAGGCTGACCTGCCGGACGGCGGAGGAGATAAAGAAGCGACCATCGGCGGCACCAAGTACTGGAAGGGCGACGGCTGGAAGATCGGGGACAAAGACGGAGACAATCTTCCGGAGTATCTGGATATTATCGTGAAAGATGGTGAGACCGAGATCGGCAGGGTCCGGATGAACAAGAAAGACCAGACAGCAGGGGCCGATTCGTGGGTGTGGAAGCTGTCACAGTCCGACATCGACAAAATGCAGGACGAATCTGAAGGCGGTTCCTCCGGGGATTCCGAGGAGAGCGAAGATTTTCAGGCAGTTGACGTCATCAAGCTTGATCCTTCCAAGACATACACCATCACCGAGGAATTCCCCGCGGACTATAAGTACAAGGACAACTATGTTGCTTCGGTCGACGGACACAATATCACCAACACCTGGACAAGCGCGCCGAGCCTGGTGATCGAAAAGAAATATGAAGGCGATTCTCAAACCCCGGGAAGTGAAGAAAAGAAAGAGGCAAAAGTAAAACTCACCAATGACAAGGGTGAAGTTGTCGGAGAGTACACACTGAACGAGGCAAACAACTTCAAAGTGACGATCAAAAACAAGAAGGCTTCTTCCGGGTCGGAATCCGGCAAGAGCAGCGAAGGCGAATACACTGCAGAGCTGGTCGGACACGATATCAATGCGTTCAAAATCGAAGAGATCGATTATGACACAGAGAAGTATACGCCGGTCTATTCCGGTCCTTCCGAATCCGAGGATGACAAGGGTGAAAAAGCTTACACCTTTACCGTGACCAACCGTGTACAGAAAAACGTGACCGTAGAAATCGAAAAGAAATGGGAGGGTGATGAGGAGAATAAACGTCCCGAGAATGTAGAAATCGTTCTGAAGAGAAACGGCGAGGAAATAATCACTTCTTCACTGACCGCAGAAGATGACTGGAAGATCACGATCACGAAAGATACAGAGGGTCCCCTGAAGGAACTCTCCGAAACCGGTGAGAAGTATAATTATACCATCGAGGAAAAGACGCTCGAAAACTATAGTTCGAAAGTCGAATCCAAAGAGCCGGAGGAAAGGGGCGACACTGTTTATCATTCCTTCACGGTGACCAACAAATGGACCGGCGGCGAGGACAAGGTGACCGTGAAAGGCAGGAAGACATGGGTGGATAACAACGATGAAGAGGATGCCCGGCCTGAAAAGATCACCGTCCATGTGGTAGGCGGCTCCGGGGTTGTCAAGGATGTGGAAGTAACGGCGGATGGCAACTGGGAATTCAGCGTCAGCAGCCTTCCCCGCTATGACGACGACGGCAACGAGATTAAATATTCGTTGTTTGAGGACGACATAGAAGGATATACCGTCAATTACAGTACGCCGAGTTTCAATGAAACCGATAACACCTGGACCTGCGACCTTTCCAACACCCTGACTTCGTCAACCATCAGTGTGGATGTTACGAAGGAATGGAAGGAAAGGTATTACGATGCAAAGGAGAGGAAATACAAGGAGGGCGATTTCTTCGAGGATGCAAGACCTGAGAGCATCGTTGTCAAGCTTTACGGTGAGGCCGGTTCCGCAAAGCGTGAGATGGCGCAGGCAACGCTGACTGCGGCGGACGGATGGAAACACACCTTTACCGGCCTGAAGAGGGAGGAACGCCCGGGAGTTGCGATCAGGTATACGGTGGAAGAGGTGGAAGTGCCGAACTATACTACCGAAATAACAGGATCGGAGGAGGAAGGCTTTACCATCACCAACACCAGGAAAAAAGATAAATATATGGCACGGGTGAAAAAGGTCTGGAACGATGATGATAATGAGAAAGGGATCCGTCCTTACAGTGTCAAAGTGAACCTGATCCAGGTGGCTACAGGATCCGGTGACAGGAAGGTATATGATACGGCGGTTCTCACCGAAGAAAACAATTGGAGCTGCTCCTTTAACGATTTGGCTATCGATTATCCGGATCCTAATCATCCCATGCTCAAGTTTGGCTATCAATATTTTGTAGAAGAAGAGACTCCGCCGGGATATAAATATGTAGTTTCCACTCCGGCAGAAACTCTCAATAAGGGCGAATTAGATTTTGAATTCACCGTCACTAACAAGATCGATCCGGAACAGAATCCTGAACCGACGGATATACCGATCGTAAAACAGTGGGAGGATGATAATAATTCGTCAGGCCGCAGGCCGCAGAGCATAACTGTCTCTTTGATGGATGGCGATACTGAGGTGCGCCGGATGACAATGACCGCGAGCGATGCATCTTCGTCGAACGCGAATAACTGGGAGAAGGTATTCCGGAATGTACCTGTCAGACGATCTGACGGGGAACGGATCGCATTCAGTATCAAAGAAGAAGCTGTCGCAGGGTATAAGCCTCCTGTATACTCTGAAACAGACGAAGAAGGCATTATAAAGAACGAAATTGATCCCTCACCAAACAACGCACAGTTTGAAGTCACCAAACAGTGGGATGATGAGGAGTCTGTAGAGCGCCCGTCTTCGGTAACCGTAAGACTGCTCAATCCTGACGGCAGTGAGGCTGACACAGGCACGATCACTCAGGCGGACGGTTGGAAGTACACATTTACAGGTCTTGATCCCGAAAAAGAATACAGTCTGCAGGAGGTAGACTCCCCCGGTTATGTATGGAGTATGGGCAGCAAGACTTTCACCGAGCATCAGGGCGTAAAAACCTGGCATCAGACGATCACCAACAGACGTGACAAGGATGTTAAAGCAGAGTTTACCGTCGAGAAGAAATGGAGAAATGCTGATGATTCGGAGATGACCGCCTGGCCTGAAGGCAAGACGATCATTGCGCATCTGATGAAGGGAAATGAGGAGGTCGCGTATATCGAGCTCAATGCAGACAAGCCTTCGCACACCTTCAGAGACCTTCCGGCCTATGATGAGAACGGGCGCGTAATCGCGTACAGCGTGACAGAGACGGTTCCTGATGGCTATGACCTGGTTCCCGATACTCTGCAGTCCGAACGAGGGGCGGACGGTACTATCCAATATAGTTATACTCTGATCAACCGTGCGGAGACCGGTACGATAGACATCCGCGTC
>CADCPK010000148.1 GCA_902803215.1 uncultured Lachnospiraceae bacterium | reverse complement strand
GAACCTGATTCTTATTATCTTCCATATCGCTTCCCATATACCTTATACACAACATAGTAATATCATCAAACTGCGGTGCTTCTCTAACAAAACTCTTAATCTCTCTATAAATACCCTTGATCACATTCTCAGGCACATCATTGGGATTGTAGTTGAGTGCATCTACCAGACGCTCCTCTCCAAAAAGCTCCTCTGCCGCATTCGTAGCCTCCGTCACACCATCCGTATACTCAAACAGACAGTCCCCCGGATTCAACATCAGCTCATACTCATTATACCGAAGCCCATCCCTGATCCCCAACGGAGCATTATGCTTATCCCTGATCATCTCATAAACACCGCCCGCCCTCTTCAGGACCGGATACTCATGCCCCGCATTCGCACAGACCAGCTTGCCCGTCGACAGCTCAAGAATACCGAGCCATACCGTACAAAACATGAACGAATCATTGTTCTGGTACAACTGATGATTCACATAAGTGGGAATCTCCTTAGGCGATCCCCCGTTCTGCGCATGATTCTTCAAAAGGATCTTGGAAATCACCATAAAAAGCGACGCCGGGACTCCCTTTCCGGACACATCTGCGATAGTCAGCGCCAGATGATCCCTGTCGACAAAATAAAAGTCGTAGAAATCACCACCGACCTCCTTAGCCGGCGTCATACTCGCATAAAGATCGATTTCGCCGCGATCAGGAAACGGAGGAAAAATGCCGGGCAGCATATCGCGCTGGATCTTCGAAGCAACATCAAGCTCCGTCCCGATCCTCTGCTTCTCCGCAGTCACCGTATATTTGAGGTCGCTTTTGTCGATGCTCGCAGGAGTACATATATCAGGACGCCCGCCCCTACCGCAAGCAGATTCTTTTTCCGGCCAAAACTGCGGAACGGACCAAAGCCTTTTATATTATTCTCACCATTCATAAAATCATTCCAAGGTCAGAAACACCTCTTTTCAGCATCTCCGAGAAAACTTTTATTTCAAATGATAATGTCATTTTCTCTCCTCCTCTAATAGCCAACGCGGTAATTGCTTTAACTGTTATGATACCATTGATGTAATAAATATTCAAGGGATGAGTCACCGGGGACAGGTTCCTTGACTCAGAGTGAGTCAAGAAACCTGTCCCCGTGTGTTCCCCGTTAAACCTCTATGCTCTCATCCGCTGCCGGCGGATGATACAAAATAAATTCTCCTTTTATGTCCCTGTATAACGCCACATTCGTGAGTTCCATATACGGGAGTACAAAGAGCATGGGTAAATACATAGCGAGCACACTGAGAATTATCCAGGGCAGAAAGCTCAGCTGCAGCAGTATAAACCGCACAAAATTCCCTCTCATCAGCTCCCTGCTCTTCTTCAGCGCCTCCATGCTGCCAAGCTCCGGCTCGTCCGCCAGAATGTAGTAGGTCAGACGGAACGGTATCATGATGAGCGTCCCCAGAACCAAACTTACCAGATACAGCCCCCCGGCCATGGTCAAATACTCCATCATCTGCTCCTGCGTATTCGGGATCGGCGCCGTATAGTTGTAGATCGAAAACGGCAGACTCGTAAGCCAGCTGATCACCGCCATCACAGTGGACGCAAGAATAATGCGGTCGGGATCATGCTGAAAAAACCAGAGCAGCTGTCCGTACCAGGATTCTTCTCCCCTGGAAAGACACAAAAACATGTAGTACATCCCCGCCTCGAACAGACACGTAAGCACCGTGAGGGCGAGCGAGAAGATCTCGCCGAGCACAATGCTGAGTACCGTGCTTATCGGGAAAAGCATACTCGTAATGAGCGTTGCGCCAAACTGGATGATAAAGACCGACAATGCTGCCCCTATAGCCATTCCGGGCTTCAGCTGAAAGGCATCCAAAGCGTAGCGCTTCAGCTGCCTGTTCGTCTTCTTTCTCCTGTTCTCCATCCTTTGTTACATCTCCTGTCAGTCCGCGAGGTCAAAAGCGTCATGCACCGCGTTCATCGCCCGCACACCGTCTTTTTCGTTGATGATGACCGTGATGCGGATCTCCGATGTCGCGATCATGTTAATGTTGACATTTTCGTTATAAAGACTCTCGAACATCCTGGCCGCCACGCCGGGATTGCTCATCATGCCCGCGCCGACGATCGAAAGCTTTGCGATATTTTTCTCGGAATGGAGCTCCTTGTAGCCCAGCCGCGCACGTGCGCCTTCCAAAGCTGCGACTGCCTCGTCCAGATCGCCCCGATTTACCGTAAACGAGATATCCTTCGTCCCGGAACGTCCGATCGACTGAAGGATCATATCCACATTGATGTTTTTGCGCGCCAGAATATCGAACAGTCTGAACGCCATGCCGGGCACATCTTTCAGTCCGATCACGGCTATCCTGACCGCTTCGGTATCCAGTGCAACACCGCTGATCAGCATTCTTTCCACACTAACTTCCTCCTTAACCACTGTGCCTTCGCTGTTATTCAGGCTGGAGCGCACCACCAGCGGGACGCCGTATTTTTTGGCCATCTCCACCGAACGGTTGTGCAGTACGCCCGCGCCGAGCGTAGCCAGGTCGAGCATCTCGTCGTAGGTGATCTCTTTCAGCTTGCGGGCTCCCGGCACGATGCGCGGGTCCGCAGTATAAATTCCGTCCACGTCGGTGAAGATCTCGCACAGATCGGCATGCAGAGCTGCTGCCAGCGCGACCGCCGTGGTGTCCGAACCGCCGCGGCCCAGTGTCGTATAATCGTCATATTTATTCACGCCCTGGAAGCCTGTCACGATAACGATCCTGCGGTTTTCGAGCTCACGGTGAATACGTTCGGTATCGATCCTCTTAAGCCGGGCGTTTCCGTGGACGCTGGTCGTGTGCATGCTCACCTGGAACGCGTTCAGCGATACTGCCGGAACATGCAGCTTGTCCATGGCCATTCCCATGAGCGCCACCGACATCTGTTCACCTATGGAGAGAAGCATGTCCATCTCTCTCTTGGGCGGCTTCTCGTTGATGTCTGTGGCCATGTCGATCAGTTCGTCCGTATATTTTCCCATCGCGGAGAGGACCACCACCACATCGTCACCTTTGTTGTAGTCCTCTATGCACCTCTTCGCCACGTTGTAGATCCGTTCTTTGTCCGCGACGGAGGTTCCGCCGAATTTTTTAACTATCAGCATATCATGCTCCTGCCTGGCCGCCCAGCAGGTAACCGGTCAGGTCCCAGCCGTGGGCGACGGAATTGCCGCTTGCTGCGGCTTCTTTTTCGTTGTAGTGCCATGTGTGCTGCTGCGGGTGCGTGTTGTCATACAGAAGATAAGGCACCGGCTCGGCCACATGGGTCCTGCATTTGATCGGGGTGGGGTGATCAGGAAGGATCAGCAGACGGTAGTCGCATCCGGAGGCATCCAGGCCTTCCTTCACGATCCTGATCAGCCTCTGATCGAGGTACTCGATCGACTTGATCTTCTTCTCCACACTGCCCTGATGGCCCATCTCGTCCGGGGCTTCCACATGGACATACACGAAGTCAAAATCCCTATTGACCAGTGCGTCCACAGCAGCCTCGGCCTTCCCCTCGTAGTTAGTGTTCAGGCCACCGTTGGCTCCGGGAACGATGATCCTCTCCATCTCGGCGCCGACCGCGATGCCTTTCAGCAGGTCGACCGCAGAGATCATCGCACCTTTTTTGTGGTACAGTTTTTCGAAGGGCTCCAGCGCGGGACGCGTCCCGGCTCCCCAGAACCACAGGCTGTTTGCCGGGTTCAGGCCGTGTTTTTTGCGTTCGATGTTGATCGGGTGATTTTTGAGGACTTCGAAGCTGCGCTCCTGCATCCTTCTGAGGACCGGATCGGCCGGAAGGTACGGAGCGATCTTCTGTGTCAGCACGTCGTGCGGCGGTGTGAGGTCCATCACTTTACCGTTGTTCCAGATCATGCAGTGACGGTAGCTGGTGCCGGTGTAAAAGCTGTAGCCCTCTTCTGCGACTGCCGCGGCTGCCGCTTTAAGAAGGACGTCCGCATCCTCGGTGCTGATCTCGTCCGAACTGTGGTCGAGGATCGTCTGCTCCTCGTAGGGCACGTCATCCTCGGTGAGCGTCACAATGTTGCAGCGGAAAGCCACGTCGGTGTCCTTCATGTTCACGCCGATGCTCAGCGCTTCGAGCGGGGAACGTCCGCTGTAATATTTTTTCGGGTCGTATCCCAGAACACTCAGGTTGGCCGTGTCGCTTCCGGGCGCCATCCCTTCGGGGATCGTCGCCACGGTGCCGATCTCGCCGATCTTTGCCAGTTCATCCATCATGGGCGTTTTTGCATAGGAGAGCGGAGTCTCGCCTCCAAGCTCCTCGATGGGCCAGTCGGCCATGCCGTCGCCCAGTATCACTGCATATTTCATAACTGTTCTATATCCTCCTCTTTTACGGACTGCAGAAATCTGCGGTTCGTAATTGCTTTCTTCTTAGTCTATAGCAGCCGGCAAGCCGCTGCGCTTTAATCAAAGGCAACCGGCAGTCCGCTGATTTCGGTTTAATTGCGGTTAAAAATCCGAATCGAGCTGATCAGCTTATCGCCGAGCTTCTCAACGGCTTTGTCGAATTCAGACTGTTTCATCATGCCTGTCGTATAAGCCATCTCTTCGGGGCATTCGGGGATCTGTACTCCCTTTGGCTTTGCAAAGAGCGACTCCGCTTCGGTTATCTTAACCCCTTTGGTCCTGACATAGAAGTTCCACTCGGCCTCTCCCGGCTCCACCATGCGCGCCGGCTCATTGTTCCAGTTGGTCCGTACGGTCTTGTGAAGATGTATCGCCGCATCCACGATATCGGAAGCGACTGCGCTGGCGGTCGGCAGCTTTCCTGCGCCGCTGCCATAGAACATCGCGTCGCCGAGCATGTTTCCATGCACATAGATGCCGTTGAACACGTCGTTTACATTGTAAAGCGATTCACTCTCGTTCACCATGAACGGAGCCACGATCGCGATCGTTCCCTCCTCGGTCTCACGGCTCAGGCCCAGAAGCTTGATGCGCGACCGGATCGCTTTTGCGTATTTCATGTCCTCGGTCGTGATCTTTGTGATGCCCTCTGTCGGTATATCATGATAATCGATAAATTTGCCGTATGCAAGTGTAGAAAGTATCGCGATCTTGCGGCAGGCATCGTGGCCTTCCACATCGGCCGTCGGATCCGCCTCGGCATAGCCCATCGCCTGGGCTTCCTTCAGCACTTCGTCAAAGTCGCTGCCTTCTTCGGCCATCTTGAACAGCATGTAGTTGGTGGTTCCGTTCAGAATACCGGCAACCTCGTCGATCGCGTCCGCGATGAGCGAATCGTTGATCGCACGGATGATCGGAATACCACCGCCGCAGCTCGCCTCAAAAAGATAGCTGACGCCTTTGTCCCTGGCGATCTGCATCAGCTCGCGTCCGTGCTCCGCAACCAGCGCTTTGTTGGAGGTGCATACGCTGATGCCGGCCTCCAGGGCCTTTTTGGTGAACACGTACGCCGCGCCTGTTCCTCCCATCACCTCAGCGGCGATGGAGATGTCAGGGTCATTCACGATCGTGTCAAAATCGTGCACCAGCACTTCCTCTACCGGATCGCCGGGGAAGTCCCGCAGGTCAAGGACATATTTGACGTGAATGGGCTCGCCGAGCCTCTGCTCGATGAGCGCTTTGTTGGTGCGGAACACCTCATAGACTCCGCTTCCCACTGTGCCATAACCCAGAATCGCGATGTTGATCATTTCATTTCCCGTCCTTTCCTCTGATCTCCGGAATGTTTTATTCTCTTCCCAAAATATTCAGGTAGTGTACCCCGGCCTTTTTTTCGATCTCTTCCATCATAGTTTCGGCATCGCCTTCAGCCGGAAGGATGTTTACGCTGAGCGTCAGGGTGGCTATTCCGTTGATCGGAATACTCTGATGTATCGTCAGAATGTTGCCATGGTATCCCGCGATCGTCGCAAGGATCCCCGACAACAGCCCCGGCTCATCGTCCAGCTGTATGACGAAGGTGATCGTTTTGCCTTTGGTCTCTTCATGAAACGGGAAAATGTCTTCTTTATATTTATAGAAGGAACTGCGGCTGATGCCCGCCGCGTCCGCCGCGTCCTGCACAGTGGCCGCTTTGCCCGTGTCGAGCAGTTTCTTGGCCTCGACAACCTTCAGAAGGACTTCCGGTACAGCGCGCTCCCTGAGTACATAATATTTTTTCTTTTCTTCCCGGTTCGGCATGATAATCACCCCTGTGTCCGTACATTACAGACAAATGTTTTTTCACGAGGGATATATTATCATAAAATACCGACACATGCAAGGGGCTGACGCCAAAAGCGTCAGCCCCTGTATATTACGCGTTACCATTCACGCCCCAACCCCTCAAGCTCCGCAGCAGCTCCCGCGCGAAGTGGCATCAGGCTGTGAACTGTTGTGCCTGCCCGAAGAGACAAGCGCCTTAGAAAGACTAATCCGCGAAGGCTCTCCTGAGCGGATTTTTTAGTCTTT
>CADCPK010000147.1 GCA_902803215.1 uncultured Lachnospiraceae bacterium | reverse complement strand
CTGGAACAGTCTGTAGAAGTCATAGCTCTGCATGATCATGTAGTTGAATTCCAGGAAGCTCAGGCCTTTTTCCATTCTCTGCTTGTAGCACTCTGCCGCAAGCATCTTGTTGACGGAGAAGCATGCGCCTACCTCACGAAGAAGTTTGATATAGTTGAGGTCCATCAGCCAGTCGGCGTTATTGACCATGAGGGCCTTTCCGTCGGAGAAATCGATAAAGCGGGACATCTGCTTTTTGAAGCAAGCGATGTTATGCTGAATATCCTCTTCGGTGAGCATCTTGCGCATGTCCGTCTTGCCGGAGGGATCTCCGATCATTCCGGTTCCGCCGCCCAGAAGCGCGATCGGCCTGTTTCCGGCCATCTGCAGTCTCTTCATCAGGCAGAGCGCCATAAAATGGCCCACGTGCAGGCTGTCCGCCGTCGGGTCGAATCCGATATAGAACGTGGCTTTGCCTTCATTCACCATCTTGCTGATCTCTTCTTCATTTGTAACCTGGGCGATCAGCCCCCGAGCTTTGAGCTCTTCCCATAATGTCATTTATCTTTCCTCCTTCGGATTATGATTCATCAGAAAACGAATTTGATAAAACCCGCTTCCTGCCCCTGGGGACGGGAACCGGGTTCTTGGATTTCGCCTAAATAAACTAGTATTTTAGTATAAAGAGCGGCATTTGTTTTGTCAAGAAAATTGTAGGCTTTACCTTTTTCAGGCCGCAATCGCGCTTCAATTGCACGATCCGGCTGTGAATGGTAATCAAAAAAATGATTCTGGATGAAAACTATACTTTTCTTATATATATATAAATGCTATAATTAATCTCGCATTTCATTATAGCTGTCCGGAAACGTTTGCGGACAGAATCAAAATCACAGAAGAGGTACGTCATGCACATTATAATCGTAGGCTGCGGCAAAGTCGGCCGCACATTGGCCGAAAAACTGCAGCAGGAAAACACGGATATCACCCTCGTCGACATTAAAGAAAGCAAGATCAATGACCTCGGTGATGATATCGACGCGATGGGCATCATCGGTAACGGTGCCAGTATCAACACACTGATGGAAGCCGGGATCGAATCCACCGACATCCTGATCGCCGTAACAGGTTCCGACGAGCTCAATCTGCTCTGCTGTCTGATCGCACAGAAGGCAGGCGACTGTCACACGATCGCCCGCGTGCGCAACCCGATCTACAGCCAGGAGATCAATTTCATCAAAGAGCGTCTGGGCATCTCTCTGTTTATCAATCCCGAGCTTGCGGCAGCACAGGAGATTTCCAGGGTGCTTCGTTTCCCGTCCGCCCGAAAGATCGACACGTTTATCAGAGGTCGTGTGGAGCTTCTCAAATTTAAAGTTCTGCCCGAGTTTAATCTGGACGGTCTGTCTATCAGACAGATCTCCGACAGGCTCCGCTGCGATATTCTTTTCTGCGGCGCCGAGCGTCAGGAAGAGATCACCATCCCCGACGGCAACTATGTCGTGCAGAACGGGGATATGCTCTCGATCATGTCCACCCCGCGCAACGCGGCGATCTTCTTCAAAAAGATCGGGCTCAAGACCCATCAGGTAAGGAACGCGATCCTGATCGGCGGCGGTACCATATCCTACTATCTGGCAAAACTCCTGCTGGATATGAAGATAGGCGTGAAGATCATCGAAAGAGACGAAGCACGATGCGAGCACCTGCTGGAGCTCCTTCCCGATGCTACCGTGATCAACGGCGACGGCGCGGACCGCGCGCTTTTGCTGGAAGAAGGCATACGTGAAGCAGAGGCTCTTGTCACCCTCACCAATATCGACGAAGAGAATATCTTCCTTGCTCTCTCCGCCAAAAAGTTCTCGGATGCCAAGCTTGTCGCCAAAGTCAACAGGCTCGCATTCGACGATGTGATCGACGATCTGGATATCGGGAGTGTAATCTATCCCAAGTACATCACAGCCGATGTCATTCTGCAGTATGTGCGCGCAATGCAGAACAGTATCGGAAGCAACGTCGAGACACTCTACCACATCCTCGACAATAAGGCCGAAGCGCTCGAATTCCGTATCAACGAGGAATCTGCCGCAACCGGAGTCTCTCTGGCCGATCTGAACACCAAGGACAACCTCCTTGTCGGATGCATCTATCGCCACGGCGAAGTACGTATCCCCCGCGGCCAGGACAAGATACAGGTCGGCGACAGCGTGATCATTGTCACCACGCATCATGGTCTGCGCGACATCACTGACATACTGAAGAGGTGACGGAATGAATTTTTCAATCATCTTTTATATTATCGGATGGATCCTGAAAATCGAAGCAGGACTTATGCTTCTCCCCTGTGCGGCAGCAGTCGTCTATCGAGAACGCAGCGGAATCTGCTTTTTGATCACCATGGCGGTGTGCCTGGCCATCGGTTTTCCCCTGACCATCAAATCGCCCAAAAAGAAAGTATTTTACGCACGTGAAGGATTCGTGACCGTAGCCCTCAGCTGGTTTATCATGAGTATCATGGGAGCAATGCCCTTTGTGATCAGCAGAAGCATTCCTCATTTCATCGATGCTCTGTTCGAAACAGTATCGGGATTTACCACGACCGGAGCAAGTATTCTCACCGACGTGGAAGTCCTGCCCCACTGCATGCTGCTGTGGCGAAGCTTCACCCACTGGATCGGCGGTATGGGCGTTCTTGTTTTCATCCTGGCCATCGTACCGCTTACCGGCGGCTATCATATGAACCTGATGAAAGCCGAGAGCCCCGGGCCCTCTGTCAGCCGTCTGGTACCAAAGGTTCAGGCGACCGCAAAGATCCTTTATATGATCTATATCGGAATGACTGTTGTTCAGATGGTACTCCTGTTCATTACCGGCATGCCTCTTTTTGATACGATCTGTATCTCGTTCGGCACAGCGGGAACCGGCGGGTTTGGCGTTCTGAATGCCAGCTGCGGTTCTTATACAACGCTGCAGCAGATCATCATCACAGTGTTCATGATCCTTTTTGGTGTCAACTTTAACGTGTACTATCTGTTCCTGCTGAAAAAGATCAAACAGGGACTTCTGGTCGAGGAGATTCGCTACTATTTTGGCATCATTGCTGTTGCCGTTATTGCGATCACGATCAATACTGCTTCTCTTTTCGGGAATGTTTTTCATGCTTTCCAGCAGGTTGCATTCCAGGTCGGCTCGATCATCACCACCACCGGATACAGCACTACCGACTTCAACACATGGCCCGTATTTTCCAAGACCATACTTGTCATGCTGATGTTCGTCGGTGCCTGTGCAGGTTCTACGGGCGGCGGTATCAAGGTATCTCGTTTTGTGATCATGGTAAAAGGGGTCTATAAAGAACTGATGCTCTATCTGCATCCGAATGCAGTCCGTAAGATCAAGATGGATGGGAAGGTTGTGCAGCATGAAGTGACACGTGCGACCAACATTTTTATGATCGTGTACATCATTGTGTTTGCGTTTTCCGTGCTGCTCATCTCGATCGATAATTTCAGCTTCACAACAAACTTTACCGCGATAGCCGCAACTCTTAATAATATCGGGCCGGGGCTGGAGGCCGTGGGGCCGACGCAGAATTTTGCCGCGTTTTCCGGTTTCTCAAAAATTATAATGACATTTGATATGCTGGCCGGACGCCTTGAGCTCTTCCCCTTGCTGATTCTTTTCTTTCCCAACACCTGGAAGAAATTCTGAGACGTTTTCTCGGACTCTTTTACGAGGGAGGGCCCTCGCCCTCCCCTCTTTTTTCCCGAGGACTTTGTCCTCGGGCTTCTTTTTTTCTCCGAGACGAGGGTCTCGGGCGCCACTTTTGTCAGGGGAGGGGAAGAGCGGACTTCGCAACTCTGAGCGGCTCCCCTCCCCTGACAAAAGTGGAGCCCGAGACTACGTCTCGCAAAAAGGAACTCAAGGACAACGTCCTTGGAAAAAAGAAGCCCGAGGACAAAGTCCTCGGG
>CADCPK010000146.1 GCA_902803215.1 uncultured Lachnospiraceae bacterium | reverse complement strand
GTGCCGAGGTGGCTCACAAAACCGCCGGTCTTGGTGGTAAGCGCGAGCACTTCTTTTTTATTGTCATGGTCGAAGCAGTAGCGAATCATCTCTGCCGCCGGAACCGCACCGCAGCGGGTAGGAGCCATCGGGCCTTCGCCGCCGACGATGTCATTGCCGTCGATCATTTTGCCTTTCTGATGCGCGGAGATGGAAATACCGCCGCCGATATGGCAGACAATATAATTTTTGTCCTCATATTTCCAGCCATTCTTGTTGCTGTGGCGGATAGCGGTCTCTTTCAGATTAAGCGCATGGAGATGAACATTGCGGAACACGCCCTTGATGCCGGTGATCCTTGCGCAGAGTGTAAGCTCATCTGTATCGGGTGGATTAACAACGAAGCAGGGTTTGTTATACGCCTGTGCAAACTCATTGGCGATCTGTGAACCGAGCTGTGCGGGATGCTGCACGCCGTTGGCTCCGCGCTGTGCATGGTCCAGAAGCACATCGTTCACTTTGTATGTGCCGCCCTCGACTGCCAGAAGTCCGCCGCCTCTTCCTACAAACGCATCGATCGTAGCCAGATCGACGTTTGCCTCCTTAAGGGCGTCCAGAATCGTGGCCTTGCGGTACGGAAGCTGATCACTGATCGTCTTGAACTCTTTCAGTTTTTCGGCATCGTGCGCAACGTTCACGGTAAAGATCTCTTTCTCTCCTTCGAAGCAGCCTACCTTAGTGGATGTGGAACCCGGATTCACGGTCAAAATGCGATATTCCATCTGCTTATCCTCCTTTATATTATGAAAGAATTTTACTCCTTTTTCGTCTACTCCGCATTTACTTATTTGTCTGAACAAGAGCATGATTTTCTTTCATTTTTTTGTCATTCTATATGCTAGCAAAAACAGGGCAAAAAAAATACGCTGATATTTGACCCTATCAGCGTACTTTATGAACCTGCTCAAATTATGAATGTTATATAAAGGTCAGTTTTTGTTTCAAAAATGCACTTTATTAACCACCAGTGCCGACCAGATCGACCTTTTTCATGTACTCCCTGCTTGTCCCGACACAGTTCCCTTCATAATAATAGACGTATTCGTTCCAGGGAAGTCCGGCTACATTTTTGTGAGGGATCCTGATCACATCGATATTATCCTGACTGATCCCCGCGGGGAGAACGACAAACGGAAGCACCCGGGTATATGCCGGACTTTCGGGAGCCTTGTACCCCACAAGCGCACGCAATTCCGCAGTGATCTCCTGCGACGGTCTCAGCTTATCGAACACCCCGTTCATGAATACTTTCTTAAAATTGCCGAACCCGTAATCCAGAAGCTTTGCGGTATCCTCATAGGCCCCGCCGACCGAGTTAAGTACGACGACGCCCAGCCGCATCGAATCGCGATAAGCAAAAGTAACCAGCGTGTTTCCCGCAGCCATCGTGTAACCGGTCTTTCCTCCCAGCACACCCTCGTACGCATAATCCTTTCCCTCCATCATCTTATGATGGTTGCTCAGATATCTGGTCTCGGGCTGCTTGTTCGTCGGCGGGATCTCGTAGGACGATGTAGTACAGAACTTCCTGAACAGATCATTCTTCCAGCATTCCACCATGATCTTCGCCATATCTCCGGCACATGTATAATGGTTCTCGTCGGGAAGACCGTTGGGATTGTTAAAGTGCGTATGTTTACATCCCAGCTCGGCCGCCCGCTCGTTCATCAGCTCGACAAACTTCTTCTCGCTGCCGCTCACAAGCTCACCCAGCATCAGGGCCATCTCGTTTGCCGATTCGAGCATCAGTCCCATCATGGCCTGCTCCACCGTGAACACCTCATCCGTGTCCCCATAGATGCTTGAACTTCCGGGCTCAATACCGAAAGCAGCGGACTGAGACATCGCAAATGTCATGTTCATATCCAGGTTCTCGCACGCCAGAAGGCAGGTAAGGATCTTGGTGATGCTGGCAGGGTACAGAACCGTATCCGCATTTTTGGAATACAGTATACCCCCGTTCTGCAGGTTGATGACCACCGCCGCCTGCCCCTCGATGGACGGCCCGACAGGCCACCCGTGAAGCGCATCGGTCGCCGCAGCCTCGTTGTAATAGACCCCGTGCGGGTCAGGCGTAGGCGTGGGCGATGCCGGCGCCTCCGCAAAGACTGCCGCAGGGCAGGCTCCCATAAGCATCACTGCCGAAAGTGCGCCTGCAAGCAGTCGTTGTCTGCATGCTTTTATTATCTTTCTCATTTATACCTCCTCAAAACACACGG
>CADCPK010000145.1 GCA_902803215.1 uncultured Lachnospiraceae bacterium | reverse complement strand
TATGACTACGGGTATTGACGGCGGGCGGACAGGCATATATGTTCACATTCCTTTCTGTCAAAGGAAATGCCTGTACTGCGACTTTCTGTCCGCGCCGGCGGGGGAGGACACGAAGAATGCCTATATGGACGCCCTCGTGCGGGAGATCCGCTTCTGCGGCGAGAAAGGTACGAAAGCAGACACGGTCTTTATCGGAGGAGGCACTCCGAGTACCGTAAGTCCGGCCGCGCTCTCCGGTGTCTTTGACGAAATTTACAGAGTTTTCAGGGTGTCCCCGGAGGCCGAAATTACGATAGAGGCAAATCCGGGGACATTGTCTTATGATAAGCTTAAACTGTACCGCCGTATGGGGATCAACCGTCTGAGCCTCGGGCTTCAGTCGACGGACGACAATGAGCTGAAGACCCTCGGGCGGATCCACACATACGCCGATTTTCGGGAAAGCTTCGATCTTGCCCGGGAGGCCGGTTTTGACAATATCAACCTGGATCTCATGTTCGCCCTGCCCGGACAGACGAGGGAGGGCTGGACCGGAACGCTCAGGCAGGCAGCAGCCCTGGGGCCCGAGCACATCAGCGCCTACAGTCTCATTGTGGAAGAAGGGACGCCCTTTGCCAAAATGGACCTTGATCTGCCCGATGAGGATACCGAATATCAGATGTACGACGATACGGCAGAAATTCTGAAAGAGTACGGCTTTCACAGATACGAGATCTCGAACTACGCGACTCCCGGACGGGAGTGCCGGCACAATTCTTCCTACTGGACCGGGAAAGATTATCTTGGCTTTGGGATATCCGCCGCTTCGCTTCGAAACGGACAAAGGTATTCTGTGACGGACGACCTGCAGAAGTATATCCGGTATGCGGACGACAGGCAGAGGCTGATCGAAAATGTGCAGACTCTCACGAAGAAGGACAGGATGGAAGAATTTATGTTCCTGGGCCTTCGCATGACGGAGGGAGTAAAAAAAGAAGAGTTTCATAGACGCTTCGGCCGCGATCCGGAAGAAGTGTATGGCAGTGTACTTAAGAAATATACAAATCTCGGCCTGCTGGCGCAGGAGAACGGCAGAGTTTTTCTGACGGACAGAGGCATTCACGTGAGCAACCGCGTCATGGCGGACTTTTTGCTCGATGAAGGAGATCTTTATGAATGAACGTAACCAAAAAAGCAAGTTTATCCGCATCCGCGGCGCTAACGAAAACAATCTGAAAAGCATAAACGTGGATATCCCGCGGGATCAGTTCGTAGTGCTTACCGGACTTTCCGGCTCCGGAAAGTCCTCGCTCGCGTTTGACACGATCTATGCGGAAGGCCAGCGAAGATACATGGAATCGCTCTCATCCTACGCGAGACAGTTCCTGGGACAGATGGAAAAGCCGGATGTCGAGAGTATTGAAGGCCTTCCTCCCGCAATTTCGATCGACCAGAAGTCGACAAACCGCAATCCCCGTTCGACGGTCGGCACCGTGACGGAGATCTACGACTACTTCCGTCTCCTCTACGCGAGGATCGGTATCCCGCACTGTCCTAACTGCGGGCGCGAGATCAGCAGGCAGTCCGTCGACCAGATGGTCGATCAGATCATGGCTCTGCCCGAAAAGACGAGGCTTCAGCTCCTGGCTCCTGTGGTCAGAGGACGTAAGGGAACGCATGCCAAAGTTATCGAGCAGGCAAGAAAGAGCGGATATGTCCGTGTGCAGATCGACGGCAATATGTATGAATTGTCGGAAGAGATAAAGCTGGACAAAAACGTCAAGCATACTATAGCGATCATCGTTGACCGCCTTGTGGTGAAGAAGGGCACGGAAAAGCGTCTTGCGGATTCGATCGAGACGGTGCTCGGCCTTACCGACGGTCTGCTGGTCGTGGACACGATGGACGGTAAATACCTGAACTTCAGCCAGAGCTTTTCGTGCCCGGACTGCGGGGTCAGCATTGATGAGATCGAGCCCAGAAGCTTTTCGTTCAACAATCCTTTCGGCGCCTGCCCGGACTGTGCGGGTCTGGGATACAAGATGGAATTCGATCCCGAGCTGATGATCCCTGACGAGAGCAAGAGCATCGAGGACGGCGCCATCGTGGTGATGGGATGGCAGTCCAGCACGGATAAAGGCAGCTTTACCCATGCGATCCTCGAAGCGCTGGCGAAGGAATACAAATTCAGCCTCAGCACACCTTACAAGGATTATCCGGAAAAGATCAAGAACATCCTGATCTACGGGACCGACGGCAAACAGGTCAAGGTACACTATAAAGGTCAGCGGGGCGAAGGCGTGTACGACGTGGCGTTCCCCGGCCTGATCAGGAACGTGGAGCAGCGCTACCGCGAGACCGGTTCCGACACGATGAAGCAGGAGTACGAAACTTTCATGCGCATCACGCCGTGTACCGCATGCCGCGGCCAGAGACTCAAAAAAGAGTCCCTCGCGGTGACCGTCGCGGATAAAAATATCTATGAGATCACACAGATGTCCGTCGAGCATCTGCTCGAATTCCTGGGAGAAATGGAGCTTTCCGAGCAGCAGAAGCTGATCGGCAGACAGATCCTTAAGGAGATCAATTCCAGAGTCCGCTTCCTCAGTGACGTCGGGCTCGAATACCTGTCTCTGGGACGGGCCACGGGGACACTGTCGGGCGGCGAGGCGCAGCGTATCCGTCTGGCTACGCAGATCGGTTCCGGCCTGGTGGGTGTGGCGTACATTCTCGATGAGCCCAGCATCGGCCTTCACCAGAGAGACAATCAGAAGCTGCTCAATTCGCTGATGAAGCTCCGCGATCTCGGAAACACGCTGATCGTTGTCGAGCACGACGAGGAGACCATGCGTGCGGCGGATGTCGTTATCGATATCGGTCCGGGGGCAGGAGAGCACGGCGGGGAGCTGGTGGCCATGGGATCGGTGCAGGACCTGATCGCCTGCCCCGCTTCGGTCACCGGAGAATATCTGGGCGGACGGAAAAAGATCCCTGTCCCCGAGGTAAGGCGAAAACCGGAGGGATGGCTCACCATACGCGGCGCCGCCGAGAACAATCTGAAGCACATCGATGTGAAGATCCCCCTCGGGATCATGACATGCGTGACCGGCGTCTCGGGCTCGGGAAAAAGTTCCCTGATCAACCGCATACTCTATGAGGTGCTGGCGAAAAAGCTCAACCATGCGCGGACTATACCCGGAAAGCACGACGGAATCGAGGGCGTAGAGCAGCTGGACAAGGTTATCAACATCGACCAGTCCCCGATCGGCCGAACACCGCGGTCCAATCCCGCCACATACACCGGCGTTTTCGACCAGATCCGCGACCTTTTTGCCGCAACGCCGGACGCCAAGGCAAAAGGCTACAAGAAAGGCCGCTTCAGCTTTAACGTAAAAGGCGGGCGCTGCGAAGCATGCTCGGGAGACGGTATCATCAAGATCGAGATGCATTTTCTGCCTGATGTCTATGTGCCGTGCGAGGTCTGCAAAGGCCGCAGGTATAACCGTGAGACGCTGGACGTAAAATACAAGGACAAGAGCATCTACGATGTGCTGAACATGACGGTCGAAGAGGCTCTGCCGTTCTTTGAGAACATGCCGAGCATCAGGCGAAAGATCGAGACGCTAAACGATGTGGGCCTTTCCTACATCCGCCTCGGACAGCCCTCCACCACACTCTCCGGAGGCGAAGCCCAGAGGATCAAGCTGGCCACCGAGCTCAGCCGCAGAAGCACCGGCCGTACCATTTATATCCTGGATGAACCGACCACCGGCCTCCACTTTGCGGATGTGCACAAGCTGACCGACATCCTTCGAAGGCTCTCCGAGGGAGGAAATACCGTGGTCGTGATCGAACATAACCTTGACGTAATCCGTACGGCGGATTACATTATAGATATGGGCCCCGAGGGAGGGGACGGTGGCGGTACGGTCATCGCCTGCGGAACTCCCGAGGAGATCGCGGCAGAACCCGCCTCTTACACGGGCCATTATATATAGAAAAAAGGAAGATTTTAAATGCCTGCCACTGATATCGGAATCGATCTTGGATCCAGGAACAGCCTGGTCTATTCAACAACACAGGGCATCATGCTGTCGGAACCCACTGTGGCCGTTTACGACCGCAATGCGGGAAAGATACGTGCCATCGGCGAGGAAGCGCGGCAAATGACGGGGAGGCCGAGCACCAACCTCGAAGTCGTAAGGCCGATCCGCCACGGCGTGGTCTCGGATTATATCGTTCTCGAAAAGATGCTCAAATACTTCATCTCCAAGGCGCTGGGACGCCGTGCTTTTCGAAAACCGAGGATAGCCGTGTGCGTGCCCGCCGGAATTACGGAGATAGAGTGCCGCGCGATAGAAGAAGCCACCTATCAGTCCGGTGCCCGTAAAGTATATCTTGCCAAAGCCCCCATTGCCGCTGCGATCGGGGCGGGCATCGACATATTAAAGCCTTTTGGCAACATGATCGTAGACATCGGCGCCGGCACGACCGACGCCGCGGTCGTCACGATCGGCGGAATGGCCGTGCAGAACTCCGTCAGGATCGCCGGCGACAGCTTCAGCCAGGCGATCATGCGATATATGAGAGAAAAACACAGCCTCTTTATCGGCGAAGAGACGGCCGAGACGGTCAAGCTGCGGATCGGTACCGCCTTTGCCGACAGTGAGATCCGTGTGATGGACGTAAAAGGACGAAACGTCGTGACCGGCCTTCCGAAAGTCGTGAGGCTCTCCTCCGAAGAGGTGAGGATGGCCATGCGTGAGCCGGCCGGGCAGATCGTCGACACCATACACGGCGTGCTTGAGAAGACACCGCCCGAACTGGCGGCGGACATCGTACACAGAGGTATCCTCCTGACGGGAGGAGGCGCACAGCTCAGCGGCCTTGACCGACTGATCGAGGACAGACTGGGCGTTCATACCATGACCGTCCATGAACCGGTGACGGCCGCTGTGGTAGGAACGGGGAAATATGCGGAGGTCATGGCAAAATTTGACTCCGGACGGCAGTAAAGCCACATGCAGGGAAACAGCGTGTGGCTTTCCTTATTCATGCGGAGGAGAGACACTTGAGTGAATTTCTGACAGGATATATAGACCATATCATTTACCGTAACGAAGAGAACGGGTATACCGTGCTGGTCCTGAAACGGGAGGGGGACGAAGAGACGACCTGCGTCGGATCGTTTCCCGATATCGCGCCCGGAACGGCGATCAAGGCGGAGGGCGAATTTACCAGACATGCCTCCTACGGCCTGCAGTTTCAGATCAAAGCCTACGAAGAACAGGCTCCCGCGGACAGTCTTGCCATGGAAAGATACCTTGGGAGCGGCGCCATCAAAGGGATAGGTGCCAAGATGGCCGCGCGCATCGTGAGGCACTTCGGCGAGGACACGCTGCGGATCCTCGAAGAGGAGCCCGAGAGGCTTTCGGAGATCAAAGGGATCACGCCGCGGAAAGCCCTTGACATCTCTTCGCAGCTTGCCGAAAAGGCCGGAATGCGGAAAGCGATGATGTTTCTGCAGAAATACGGAATATCGCTTAACCTTGGCGCAAAGATCTACCAGAAGTATGGGCAGGAGCTGTACAAAGTGCTGCAGGAGAATCCGTACCGCCTTGCGGAAGATATAGACGGTGTCGGGTTCCGCATCGCGGATGAGATCGCGGGACGCATCGGGATCCGGGCAGATTCAGAATACAGGATCCGCAGCGGCATTTTGTATATTTTACAGCAGACGGCGCAGGAAGGGCATGTCTGCCTGCCGAAGGAGGAGCTGATCGAAAAGGCACAGAATCTTCTTGCGGTGGACGCTGTCTATATGGAAAAGCATCTGACCGATCTGGCACTGGAACGCAAGATCGTGGTGCGCGAAGAAGAAGACGGCATAATGATCTACCCGGCGGTCTACTACTATACGGAGCTGAACACAGCGAGGATGCTGGTGGATCTCAGGGACAAATGCCCCCGGGGAAAAGGGGTATCCGCAGAAAGAATAGAGGAGATCGAGAAGAATACGGGGACGGTTCTTGATGAGATGCAGAGAAAAGCGGTCTCCGAAGCTGCCGAGAACGGTGTGTTTGTCCTTACCGGCGGCCCCGGCACCGGCAAAACGACCACGATCAATGCGATCATCCGCTATTTTGACGATGGGGACACCCTGATCAGTCTTGCCGCACCGACAGGAAGGGCCGCCAAACGAATGACGGAGGCCACCGGGTACGAAGCAATGACGATCCACCGGCTGCTGGAACTCACCGGGCTTCCCGAGGAGGGGCAGGAAAACCGTCAGGCGCACTTCGAACGAAATGCGCAGAACCCCCTCGAAGCGGACGTGATCATCATCGACGAGATGTCCATGGTGGATATTTTTCTCATGCATTCGCTGCTGCTGGCGGTGGTCCCAGGAACACGCCTTATCCTTGTCGGAGATGAAAACCAGCTTCCCAGCGTAGGCCCGGGCAACGTACTCCGGGACATTATAAGAAGCGGGTGCTTCCCCGTCATCACCCTCGCAAAGATCCACAGACAGGCGATGGACAGCGACATCATCGTCAATGCGCACCGGATCAACAGAGGAGAGCAGGTGCCCACGGACAACAAAAGCTGGGACTTTTTCTTCCTTAAAAGATACGATACGGATACGATCCTGCGCGTGATGGTCGCGCTGATCAGCGAGAAGCTTCCGCGCTATGTGGATGCTCCCCCGTCCGAGATCCAGGTGCTGACGCCCATGCGCAAAGGCACCCTGGGCGTGGAAAATCTGAACCTTATCCTGCAAAGATATCTCAACCCTCCCTCCCCCGGAAAGCGGGAGAAGGAACAGGGCGACCGGGTGTTCCGCGAAGGGGACAAGGTGATGCAGATCCGCAATAACTATCAGATGGAATGGGAGATCAAAGGCAGGTACAACATCCCGATCGCAAAAGGCGTAGGCGTCTTCAACGGAGACACCGGCATCCTGAAGGAGATCAACGAGTATTCGGAGAGCGTCACCGTCCATTTTGAGGACGGCAGGACGGCGGAATACACGTTCAAACAGCTCGAGGAGCTCGAACTCGCCTACGCGATCACCATACACAAGTCGCAGGGGTCCGAATACCCGGCAGTGATCCTGCCGCTCCTTACCGGCCCCCGCATGCTGATGAATCGGAACCTGCTCTACACGGCCGTCACCAGAGCCAAAAAGTGCGTGACGGTGGTGGGGAGCGAAGAGACGTTTGCCTCGATGATCCGAAACGAACAACAGATGAAAAGGTACAGCTACCTGGACAAAAGGATACCGGAGTTCGCAAAAGGATCGGAGGACGATATATATTGAATCACGGCGCAGAAAAATTTCTCGATATTCTGTATCCCCGAAAATGCCCGGGCTGCGGAGAGATCCTTCGCCCGCAGGGCAGGCTGATCTGTCCGGACTGTGAGCATACCCTGAGGCCGCTCACGGCCTGTCCGGATGAAGAGGAGGGAGACGCTCCGGCGCTCTGCATGAAATGCGGGGCACCCCTCGCAGACGAGGGGGAGTACTGCCGGATGTGCACGATGCACCCTCATGTTTTTGAACAGGGGCGGGCGATCTTCATCTACAATGACAGGTGGAAAAGATCGCTGGAACGATATAAATTTTACGGTCACAGAGAGTTCGCGGATTTTTATGCTGCGGCGATGGTAAAGTGGGGCGGAGACGCCCTCCGCAGGTGGAACCCCGACCTGATCGTTCCCATTCCGCTTCACCGGCAGAAGGAGAGAGAGCGCGGCTTCAACCAGGCGCGGCTGATCGCAGAAAAAACCGCGGCCCGCACCGGGATACCTGTTTCGTGCGATCTGCTGCTGAAGACGAGAAAGACCGCCGCGCAGAAAAAACTTGACTATGTGCACCGAAGACGAAATCTGAAGGACGCCTTTTCCTGCAGCCGGAGGCTCTCCGGAGAGAGGGTGCTCCTGATCGACGATGTCTACACCACGGGAAGCACGATGGACGCCGCCGCTTCCTGTTTAAAAAGCGCCGGCGCGGGTCCGGTCTTCTTCCTGACTTTCTGTATAGCTCTCAGATAGTAAAACATTAAACGTCAGTAAACATAAAACTTGAAAAAACCTTTTCATAAGGGCTCCGGTATGCTATAATAGATATTCGTATAAACTTCCCGCTTTATGCCCGGAGGGCAATGCAGACCTTGTTAAGGAGAACAAAAAGTGCTGAACGAAGAAAAAGTCAGGACGATGAACAGACTCGCTCTGTACGAGCAGACCGAAGGACGTAAATACCTTCCGGTAAGCAAGTACTACCGCAGCGACTATATAGGACTGGCACTGATCAAAAACTTTTTTCTGGTCACGATCGGATATATTCTGATCGTAGGGGCAGTAGGTGTCTACTTTGGCGACTACCTGATGGAAAATATTCACAAGATGGATATCATGGAGATCGGGATCGATATAGTACTGGGGTACGGGATCGTACTGCTGATCTATACGGTGCTGACATATATTCAGTATTCGGTCAAATACCATATTGCCAAAAAGAGCGTGAGAGGGTATTATGAAGAACTTACCAGGCTCGAAAAAATGTATAACCGGGAAGAAAGAAAACCGGCGGGTTATAGAAACACGGGAGGAATAGGCGGATGACAGCGCTGCTTGAATTCAAACAGAAATTAAAGAATCTGTACGGACGAATGGAACTGTACCTTATGCCGGTGTTCAAATTTGCTGTCGCATTCGTATACTTCCTGTGGATCAACGAAAATATGGGTTATATGCCTCAGCTGAACAGCATTTTTGTGCTGCTGATCCTTGCCCTGATCTGCTGCATTCTTCCGTCGGGGGCTACAGCTTTTGTCGGCTTTGTATTGATGATCGGTCATGCATATGCACTGGGTATCGAGATCGGGGCATTCATGCTGGTGCTGATCATCCTCATCGCAGTTCTTTTTCTGCGCTTTTCGGGCGGACTGTACCCCGTGCTTATATGTACCCCGCTATCCTTCGGGTTCGGTGTTCCTGTCCTTCTTCCGATCGGATCGGGCCTCCTGGGAAGCGCATTTTCCATATTCCCGTCCACAAGCGGGGTGATCCTCTATTATTTTATCCGGTTTCTGAAGGAGCACTCTGAGGAGATCCTTAATCCTGATATGGAAATTCTGCAAAGGCTTACGCTTCTGGCCGACGGGCTGGTAAAAAACTGGATGATGTGGATGACGGTCATCGCCTTTGCGGTGGTGATCCTGCTGGTCAATCTGATCAGAACGCGTGCTTTCGACTATGCATGGCGGATCGCCATCATTGCGGGCGGGGTCACGTATGTGCTGGTGTTCGTGCTTGAAGCGTATTTCCTGGATATCGAGATCCTTCTGCAGCCGCTCCTTATTCAGGCGGGTATCTCGATCGCTGTCGGGCTTGTCCTCGAATTCTTCTTCTTCGGAGGCGATTACAGCCGTACCGAAAGGCTGAATTATGAGGATGACGAGTATTATTACTACGTAAAAGCTGTTCCGAAAGCCACCGTATCCACCTCAAAACGAAGCATAAAGAGGATCACGGGGCAGCCGGCCGGCGCCGAACGTAAATCCTCCGACCCGGTCGTGAGTTATGAGCCTCATCCCGGAACGGAAGATCTTCCGCCGCTGCAGTATTCGCGGCGCATTGAGGAAGCGCCTCCGGTCGAGACGGTAGAGGATGTCGATGACATCGATTTTGAAAAGAAACTGGAAGAATCCCTAAAAGACCTCTGATCGTATCCGTTCGGCTGTCGGACAGATGCCTTTGATTAATCTGCGGAGAAAAGCAGAAGGAGGACTGCAGTGCAGAACGTCCTGTCGTTTCTGATGAAATTCCTGTCCAGGATCACGATACCTGTGCTCGGGATCACGGACATTCTCGAGATCATTCTGATTTCCTATTTTGTATATCAATTTATCGTATGGATCAAGTTCACCCGGGCGTATTCGCTCCTCAAAGGCATCCTTGTGATCGCAGCCTTTATCGTTGTGGCTTATATACTCAGGATGAACACGATCCTCTGGCTTTTCCGAAATCTGGCCAGCGTTCTGATCATCGGTCTGATCGTCATTTTTCAGCCGGAGCTCAGGCGCGTGCTGGAACAGCTCGGGCAGAGAAAACTGTTCGCCAATTTGTTTCCGCTGGATTCCGGCAGAGATGTAAAAGAACGGTTTACCGACCGCACGATCAACGAGATCACACGCGCGGCATTCGAGATGGGGGCGGTGAGAACCGGGGCCCTGATCGTGGTCGAGCAGGATGTGAGACTCGGGGAGTACGAGCGAACCGGGATCAATGTCGATGCTATCCTTACCAGCCAGCTGCTGATCAATATTTTTGAAAAGAATACTCCGCTCCATGACGGAGCTGTGATCGTACGCGGCAATCGTGTCGTTGCCGCCACCTGTTACCTGCCTCTGTCCGACAATATGGAGCTCAGCAAGCAGCTGGGTACCCGCCACCGCGCCGGTGTCGGCATCAGCGAAGTGAGCGATTCTCTTACGATCATCGTGTCGGAGGAGACGGGACATGTATCTATAGCCAGAAGAGGAAGGCTGATCAGCAATGTTACGAACGCCGAACTGAAAAAAGCCCTGACAGAGATCCAGGACAAAAAAGTTGTGGAAACCCGCAAGCTTCGTCAGCTGCTGAGAGGTAGAATTAAAAAATGAAAAGAAAACTGACTGACAATTTATCGCTCAAGATTATTTCTCTCCTTATAGGGATAGTCCTGTGGCTGGTAGTGGTCAATATTGACAATCCTGTCATCAGCAAGAGTTTTACTTTGTCAAATGTTGAACTGGTTAACGAGGCCTATATCGACGATACCGGTCTTGTGTGCCTCCGCGACGGTGAGGCGACGCCCGTACGGGTGACGATCACCGGGGAGAGGAGCATGCTGAACGGCATCACTTCTTCGGATATCAGTGTTGTTGCCGACCTGCAGCAGGCTGTCAGCCTGGAGACCAATCCCGTGATGATCCCTGTCATAGCTTCGTGCAACGGGGTATCGCCCGCCAACATTACCGTGTGGCCTCAGAATGTGAGCGTCACCCTGGAAGAAAAAGTGACGAGTGAGTTCATGGTAGGCGTAAACAGCGGCGACAGCAAACCGGGGAAAGGGTATGAGATCGGAACTCAGACGGTAAGCCCCGAAAAAGTAAGGATAACCGGTCCGAGATCGCTGATCAGGAAGATCGATAAAGTCAACGTGTATGTCAATGTCGAAGGCGTCACCGAGGACTTTACCGAGACCGCGAACATGTCTGTTATCGATAAAAACGGAGAGACCTTAAGTGTTACACAGATGAACAACCTGCGCTTCGACAATGACGGCAGGGTGACTGTGGCGACCAGGCTCTGGAAGACAAGAAGCGATATCAGACCCGAGGTCACCTACCGGGGAGAACCGGCACAGGGTTATGTGCTGGACAGTGTAAGCACGGTGCCCGAGACGGTAAGCGTCGCGGGATCAAAAGAAGCGCTCGAACAGCTTAAAGAGAACGGAAATATCATCGAGATCGATGATGACAATGTCGATATCTCGGGACAGGATTCCGACAAGGAATTCAAGATCGATATATCGCAGTATCTGCCGGACGGGATGAAGCTTACCAGCGGGTCCAACAACGAGATACTGGTCACCTTCCGGATCCTGCCGGAAGGCGGAAAACGTCTGTCCATCCCGACAAGCAAGATCGGCGTGAAAGGGAAAAAAGAGGGACTGCAGATTTCCTTCGAGATCGACAAGCTGGAGATCCGTATAAAGGCAAACGGAGAAAAAGATATTGACGATTTCGATGAAAAAGCGGAGGAATCGGTCGAAGCGTCCATCGATGTGGAAGGCATGGATGAGGGGAGCTATCAGATCCCTGTCGAGATCACATTGCCGGACGGTTTTGAACTGCTTGAAGAGGCGTCGACGGAGATCGTCATCTCCAAAGTATCGACAGCTTCGGAAACTACAGAAGAATAAGGGGGAGGGTGAGTTATGGTCAGCCGTAAGGTAAAAGTGATCAACACCACCGGACTGCATCTGCGGCCGGCCGGTATACTTTGTAAAGAGGCAATTCGTTTCAAATCAAACATTTTCTTTCGATATGGAGAAGGCGAGGCAAACGCCAAAAGTGTTCTGAGCATCCTTGGCGCGTGCGTTAAGCGCGGGGATGAGATCGAGATCGTCTGCGATGGGGAGGACGAAGAGCAGGCTCTCATAGAGATCACCGAAGCGATTGAAACCGGTCTGGGAGAATAAAACTGCAGCTGCACTCTGTCCTCGGACAAAGTGCAGCTGTTGCACGATATGATTAAGGAGGACCCGGTATGAAAAGCGGTAGATTGTTAAAAAGCGCAGGCTTCTTTTTGATTTTGATGTTGACCCTTCTCACAGCCGTGCAGACTTTTGCCTCTCCCGGCCCCTACGTGAGAAAAGAAGCGGTCTCGCCCGATGAACGAAAGACGGCCAAACCGGAAGACGTATCGCCTTATGCCTGGCGGAGGATCAACGGTGTGTGCTATAACGGGAGCGGTCAGCCGATCCCGGGAGCGATTACCCGGGGCATCGATGTGTCTGAATGGCAGGGCAGGATCAACTGGAGCAGAGTCAGAGGATCGGATTTGGATTTCGCGTTCATCCGTCTGTCCCACGGCTTTAAGCATGAAGACATTTACTATGATTATAATATGAAAAACGCCATCGCTGCGAATATTCCGGTCGGAGTATATATCTACAGCACGGCAAAGACAAATAAGGAAGCTCTGGCAGAAGCGGAGTATGTCATTGCAAAGATAAAAGGCTACAAGATCTCCTATCCCATCGTGTTCGATATGGAGGACAGCGCCCAGGATACTCTTACGAACGACCAGAGGACAGATCTGGCGAGAGTTTTTTGCGACGAGATTAAAAAAGCCGGCTATTATCCCATGGTCTACACCAATATCTACTGGCACAATTACAGGCTCAATGTGAGCCGGCTGAGAGAATACGACCTGTGGCTGGCCAGCTTCGGCGATACCATCAACAGGCCTGACAGAAGCAAATACCGCTATACGATCTGGCAGGCGACGGGAGGGGCGACGACGCCCGGCATGAATTCTACCGCAGGCATGATCGACGGTATACCG
>CADCPK010000144.1 GCA_902803215.1 uncultured Lachnospiraceae bacterium | reverse complement strand
TCATCCGGAGTCAGCGGGCGAATCATCAGTCTTTCCGTTTCAAAATTGATTTTCATGATTCAACTTTCCTCTCAATGTATAACCGATTCCTTTTCAGAATCCTATACCATACCTCTTTAACCGGAACACTCTTTCAGGCTAAACATAATCAAATATACCCTGGATAGCGTCTGCAATGTCTATGAGTTCATAATAGGAAAGTACATCAATCTTTGTGAACCTTCTCTTATTCAGATCCACACTGCGAACCTGATCGCAATAAACATATCCGGGCGTGCGGATACTTTCGCATCTGATCCGGAGCGGACTGCGGACTGTTTCCGGAAGAATCGGACAGGCCATAACCAAGCCGCTTTCATTGAAGAAATTTTTACTGACAACAACGACTGGATATTGAACAGAAGGTATTTCCAAGACATCACCCTGCTCAGCTTTCCTCATCTCACCAGACCTCATTTCCAACAGGGTCGCCTCTCCACTCAAGCTCTCCGTCAAGATTCAGCTTTCCACCATATTCTGCTGCCCGTTCCTCTAAAGTTCTATGTTGAAAAGAACGAATCAAAACAATTTTTCCCGTTTCTGCCTTGACGAGCAAACGGTCATCAGGCTCAAAACCCGCTTCGTGCAATACAGCCTTCGGCAAACGAATTCCCTGGCTGTTTCCCCAAGGCTTAAGCTGTACTTCCATTTTCAAACCTCCTCGCAGTACGATTGATATACCGTATATACAGATTATACGGTATACAAACTTCTGTGTCAATGTGTGATAAAAAGTTTCAATACAGCACGAGCGGCAAAAGAGCCAAAAGAAATAAGCCCGGCATCCGAAAATCGAGGCCGGGTATCTGTATGCTGCAGTCATTCTTTCCAATGTTTGAGTTGGGATATCCATGTATCATACTGGCTGCGCAGATCTTCAGTCGATAATCCCCCAGGATTGGGCATGTGCTCGATCAGAAAATTCAACAGGGCATCTTTGCTCTGGTACACATATTTCCCATCTGCATAGCACCATTTGCAGTAATCCTCGTTAAAGAAGCCGTCCGGTTCTCTACTGATATTCTCATCTTCGTTCAACGGCATTCCGCAGCACTGGCAGAACAGCTGCCGCGGTGACCCCAACAGGGTATTGATGGAAACACTGTATTCCCGTGAAAGGAGTTTCAACGTTTCCGTGTTCGGTTGGGTTTCCCCGGTCTCCCACCGGCTAACTGCCTGCCGGGTCACAAGCACCCTCTCTGCCAATTCTTCCTGAGTCAGATTGTGTTTCTGCCGCAGTTCTTTCAGGATGTCACATGTTGTCATTGTTTCAGCCCCCTGTCATTTGTTTTCATCTGCATCATAAGCCACAGCATGATGCTTTGCAAGCAACTCCCTGTTGCTTTTCCGGGTTTGCTTCAACATAGAGTTCCTGTGAACTCCGCCCCTGGCAAAACTTTTGCTCATATCGTCTGATCCGGATAATCATAAAAACCGCCCTTATGGAAGTTTTCATTTCCCAGCGGAGTTGCAGTCAGTCTGAAAATCACACATCCGTCCGGACAGACAATCGTCTTTGTATATCTGCTGTCTCCGCCCAGGTTTTCCAGATCGCCTCCGCTTCTTATGGCTTCCATCAGCGGATAAAGCATCATCATTGTCTTTGAACAGATTCCATATCCTTCCCTGTTGACGGGGCAGCCATATGTACAGGTGTACCGGTCGCCGATTTCTTCCCCGTTCCGGCAATACCGTTCCGTATGATCCCCGTGCAGGAACCCGGTTACCTCGATACTGAACTCGTATTCTTCATCATACCACTTTTTCATATTCTTCCTCCCGTTCGTGCCAGAAGTCATCAGTTCATGGCATGTCGATTATGTCAGGGACATCACGTAGATCTGGCAGGGATTGTCTTTATCCCACAGCTCTTCGATGACCTCAAATTCTTTGAATCCCAGAGAGAGATAGAAGCGGTTTGTGATATCATAGTCATCATAAACCCCCATCTTCACCGTCTTTACCTGCAGGAATAAGTATCCGTTCTCCCTGGCTTCCTTCTTAGCAGCATTAAAAAGCTCCCTGCCCAGGCCTTTCCGGTGATCCTCCTTGCGAACGCCCATCACTGCCAGTTCAACCGTTTCCCTGCCCGTTTCCTTCAGACACAGAAACCCCGCATATTTACCGGCTTCCTTTGCCGCAAAGAAGATCCAGTCCGCGCAGTCTGCGATATATTTCTCCCGGCTTTCGTCAACCTCAAACCATTCCTGAAGCGCTTCCAGAATTTCCCTGGCAATGGTTTTCTTCAGATCAGGGTCGTAAATCTGTTCAATCATTTTTC
>CADCPK010000143.1 GCA_902803215.1 uncultured Lachnospiraceae bacterium | reverse complement strand
ATTATCCTTAACGCAGAGGAGAATTATATGAGACTGACAAAAAGAATCTTTGCTTTCGCGTCCGCGGCCATATCGGCAACTGCCATGTTGTTCTGCGGGGATGCAAACGCCGGGAGCATAACGGTCACGGATATGGCGGGGAACGATATATCGCTTTCGGCCCCCGCCGAAAAGATCGTTGCGCTTAATCCCGCAGACTGCGAAATTCTCTACGCCATCGGAGCCGGAGATTTTCTGACAGCAAGGGGCGAGAATTGCAATTATCCCGAGGAGATCCTTCCCATTAAGCCTGTAGGGGTGGGAGATCATCTCAGCATAGAGGAACTGATCGCAGCGGGCCCGACACTGGTCCTCGTGAGCGGCGGCCAGCTGACGGACGAGCAGACAGAGCAGCTTCGAAATGCCGGAATAACCACGGCTGTTTCGGACGCACACGATGTCGACGGCATCTACGAGTCGATCACGATGATCGGCGAGCTGACCGGAAAAGCCAACGTATCGGAATACGTGCTGACCGCCATGCGTTCCACCTTTAAGATCCTGGATGCCGCAGTATCCGCGAGGGAAGGTGAGCCCGAGACGGTCTATTTTGAGGTGTCGTCGGCGGACGGCCTCGAAACCGCGGGCAGCGGGACCCTGCTTGACAGCGCCGCTTCTATGGCAGGACTTAAAAATATCTTTGAGGACATGGAAGGTTATGCGCAGGTCACGGAGGAACAGGTGATCGAACGGAACCCCGACCATATTGTCACGGTAAAGCTGTATCAGGACGAGGAGCCCGCAGGAATGCAGGTACTCGCAAGGCCGGGCTGGGAGAATATCACTGCAGTGCAGAACGAATCGGTTCTTTCCCTCTCATCGGGAGAACTGATCACACCTTCTCCGAGGTTCCCGGATGATGTGTCAATTCTTTTTAATTTTGCCTATGGAGATGAAAACCCCGAGGCACTCATGGGTCCGCAGTGGTAACCGCAGACCAAAAACAACAGACAGGAGAAACAGAAGACAGGATGAAGAAGAGAAGAATCGTCGTAAAAGTAGGCACTTCCACACTCACGAACGAGATGGGAAAAAGCAACCTTCGCACCATTGAAAAGCTGGCCATGGTACTCTCGGACATACAGAACATGGGCAACGAAGTAATACTGGTTTCCTCAGGCGCGATCGCCGTAGGCGCAAACACCATGCATCTGAAGGAAAAACCCACCACCATGCGCATGAAACAGGCTGCGGCCGCGGTGGGCCAGTGCACAAACATGTTTTTGTACGACAAGTTTTTTGGATACTACGATAAGATCGTGGCGCAGATCCTGCTCAATGCGGAAGACATCGCGCAGGAGGAGAAGAAAGAGAACCTGACCAACACCTTCAATGCGCTGCTCGAGAACGGCATCATTCCGATCGTCAACGAAAACGACTCGGTGAGTTACACCGAGATCGAGTCGGAGGACCGCCTCTTCGGCGATAACGATATGCTTTCTGCGGTTGTCGCGGTGCTCTGCCAGGCCGACATGCTCGTCATCCTTTCGGATATCGACGGCTTCTTCGACAAAGATCCGCGTTTGTATAAAGATGCGCAGCTCATCAGCCGTATCGAGAATATCGATGAGAGTGTGTACAACCTCGCAGGCGGTGCCGGTTCTCGCCGCGGGACAGGCGGAATGAAGACAAAGCTGCAGGCGGCGGACCTTGCTACCGGAAACGGCATCCATACACTGGTGACCAACGGAAAGAATCCCGAGATACTTTATGAGATTTTTGACGGAAATAAGATAGGCACCTTATTTGTCGGCAAAAAATAAAGTGTGGGATATCCTTTTTGCGTAAAATATGGTAAGATATGAGATAAATAGTGTTATTATTCGCAGCCCCGGGGCCTCGAATAATAGCCGGAAATTACCTCTGACAGATGCAGAAAGGAGAGCAGCTATGGATTTTAAAAATGTGTTGGGTGATCTTAAGGAAACAGCAGAGAAGATCGGCGGAACAGCTCTTGCCGATGCAGAGGAGCTGAAGGACAAAGCAGTGACAGCAGCCAAGGATAAGAAGATCGACGAAAAGATCAAGGACGGAGCCGCCATGGTAGAAGGCAAAGTCAAAGAGATACTGGACAGGACCGAGATCGATGAGAAGATCAAAGAAGGCGCAGCCAAGGCTGAAGAAAAGGTCAAAGAGGTGCTGGAAAAGACGGACATCGACGAGAAGATAAAGGAAGGCGCGGCCAAAGCGGAAGAGAAAGTCAGAGAAGTATTTGATAAATTCAAATAAGGCGTAGCCAAAGCGGAAGAGAAAGTCAGGGAAGTGTCGGATAAATTCAGCTAAGGCACAGCCAAAGCGGAAGAAAGCTGCCAATAAACGGACATATGTACAGCGAAATGAATGGAGAGAATTATGGAAGATAAATACAGCGGCAAAAAGATCGACGTAAATGAATATACCCGTCGCTATATGGATTCGATTCTGATCGAAGAGAGACTGATTGACAGTGTGCTCCCCACGATAGAGACTAACATTTTCGGGCACAGGTTTTCTTCACCGATCATGACCCCTGCATTTTCACACCTGAAAGCAATCGGGACGGACCGCGACAGTGCGATGGTTGAGTATGCCCGCGCGGCGAAAGAACTCAACATCCTTAACTGGGTCGGGATGGAGCCCGACGATCTGATGGGCGAGATCCTGGCAGTCGGCGCGAAGACCGTGCGGATCATCAAACCCTTTGCGGATCATCAGACGATTCTGGATCAGATCCGTTTTGCGGAGGAGAACGGGGCCTTTGCCGTTGGTATCGATATTGACCATGTCTATGGATACGACGGACAGTACGACGAAGTTGACGGCATTAAGATGGGACCGGTGACTTCGGAGGACATCAAATCGTACATTGCTTCCACATCACTTCCCTTCATTATTAAAGGTGTGCTGAGCCTGCAGGATGCGCTGAAATGTGCAGACTGCGGTGTAAAAGGTATCGTGGTGAGCCATCATTCCGGCCGTCTGCCTTCGGCTATCCCGCCGCTCATGGTGCTTCCGCAGATCGCCGACGAGCTTGCCGGCAGCGATATCTCCATCTTTGTCGACTGCCATATCGACAACGGCGTGGATGCGTTCAAGGCTCTTGCACTGGGTGCAGACGTGGTGTCCGTAGGCCGGGCGATCATGAAACCGCTGGTCGATGAGGGCACTTCCGGAGTCATAAGGAAGATCGAGACGATGAACGAGGAACTGATCACAGTCATGGGCTACACCGGAAGCAAAACCCCCGACGACATAGAAGATACCATGCTGTGGGTTCCGGGCGTTGATTTCTGATATTTTGGGTGAAATAATATGGTTAAAGCGGTAAGATATTTTTCATCTTGATCCCTACAAAGTGGGCATGGTCATTCTGTTTACCACATCCAACTGGTCCAGACGGACGGTGCCGGCCCTCAAAAAGATATTGAAGGATAAGGGGATCATTGTCACGGACGACTACTTTTATGCGCATATGCTGAATATCGGAAACAGGACCGCGGCGGCAGAGACATTCGGCGCAAATAAGAGAAATTGAGTCATTCGTGTCATCAATAAAATGAACAGATTGACAGAAGATGCAAGACCGGATTTTTGAGTACAGTGTAGTCAGGCAAAAATCCGGTTTTGCCTGTATATGGAGCAGAGACAGATTGCTGAAGGAGGAACCTGCAATGAAATGTGAAAAGATCTATCTTTACGATGACGATCCAAAAGTCACTCTGACGACATACGTTCTGGATGATTCTCCCGAGATGCTGAAAGGGAAGAAACGTCCTGCAGTTCTGGTGTGCCCGGGCGGTGCATACATGTTTGTCTCCGACAGAGAGGCGGAACCGATCGCCATGCGTTTTGTGGCCATGGGTTATCATGCATTTGTACTGCGCTATTCGGTCTACTCGAACAGCGGAAACCGTTTT
>CADCPK010000142.1 GCA_902803215.1 uncultured Lachnospiraceae bacterium | reverse complement strand
TGGCTATGTTAAATGTCCTCATTGTGGCAGGGTAAACTTCGATTATGATGACTGAAAAGTCTGCTTGATGATGTTCAGACGAATACAACGAAAGACTTTCTAAATAGAGAGGGAGCTAAATGAAAAGCATAGGAAATGGACAGATCGAGATCGAAAGCAGAAAATCCGAAATTGAGCCATTGATGATGATTCTAGATGAATGGATGGCGGAGCATCCAGATGATGAGAAACAGGAAGTAGCTCAAAAGCTGTTCTTTATTCTGGATGCAATGCACATGGGGTGGTAGTTGATAACACTTGTGAGGAAGGAGAAACACAATGGGGTTGTTAAATAAACTTTTTAATTTGAAGGACGAGATTAAACAAAAAATTGAAACCAGTATTGCTGGGACTAATCAGGTTCCTTTAAAACAAGTTTCGCAAGAGATTCAGGATCTTCTTCTGATTTCAGTGTGTGAGCGATATCGGACAGATGAAGATGAATATCCTGATATTTTCAGATCAGAATTAGGTGTGGCTGATCCCGGCCAGCGTTTTATAGACTTAAAAGAAGCCGGATATATCAGATATGCAACCGCAAAGGAATCTCTTTCGAACCTGAAAATGGACGAACTGAAGCAAATTGCTGAACAACATGGTATGAAACCGGGAAGAAGAAAAGACGACCTCTGTTTCAATATTGCAAAAACTATTCCTGAAGAAGAATATGAAGATTCTGTCAATATTCGGTATTGGAAGATCACCAAACGGGGCCGGGAACTCCTGGATCAGAATAAATACGTAGAATACTTTGCTAGTAATCACCCATACTCGCTTGACAATATCGATATCGATATTGTCAAGCTCCATGAACTTGTTCAGTCCAACCCGGGAAGACAGTACAGAGATCTGATCTGGGGTGAATACAACCGAAAATCTCTGGAAGCCTTTGAGCAGGCAACGGAAACAGGATACTTTAATCCCTATTGCCGATTGCTGAGGGACATGTCCTACTTTCTTGGTGAAGAGGGTCGATACAAGGATGCGCTGGCTGGATATTTAAGATTCATATATTACAAAGTGAATTACTACGCTGGAATGGAAGGCTTGAAGGAATATACATATTCAAAGAAAGTAAGCGATGCTGCAGAACGTATGTTTATCCTTGCGGATCCGTATGAAATTTCGGGATCGAATATAAATGGCTGGAGCAATAGATGCGAATTTAATGAAAAACAGCTTCGTAGTTTTATGATAGAGCAATTCGACAGATTACCGGAGGGCCTTATATCATCAAAAGATCTTGCAGATTATGTTTTCGCAGGAATGAAGGAAGACGAAGAAACGCAGCAAAAACTTTGTAGAAAAGCAATACGCAACGCTGCAAGCGAACTGCCAAAATACAAAAAGTAACTGAACCATAAGAATTAATAAACAGGTCAATATCTGGATATTCCCAGTCGACTTCCGGTGATGCACAATGAATTCAGGAGGTTCGGATATGAAACAGACAGAAAATTGGCCGCTTAATGTAGAAGCAAAAAGAAGATCTCTTTTCCCGGGAGAATATCCGGATATTGATCAGATCCCGGAGGAAAGACTTCTTTTTCTTTTTGATGCTGTACTGACCGCAAAACAAAAGGCTGTCCTTGAAGACCGTTACAGAGAAGGTTTGACTGCAGCCGAAACCGCCGATAAAGAGATTATCAACAGAAGCAGGGTTTATGAATTGGAAAGGATCGTCTTCAGAAAACTGAATGAGCACAAGGGGTGGATGTCGATTGACCAAAACAGAATTTCTGCTGACACCTGGATCTCCGATGTTGTTCCTTCAGTAAGGATCTGCAGAGCATTAAAGAGATCCGGCATTGAAACGGTCGGCGATCTCAGCACATTAAAACCAAACGACCTTTATAAAGTCCGTAATTTCGGAGAGAAGGGAATCACCAAACTTAACAGATATCTTGCCGATGCCGGGATAGATCTATAGGAACATTGGTCAATAGACTGGCGTGACGGGTCATGATATCATGGATTCAGAAACCAAGATGTACTGAAATTCTAGTACAATCAGAAAAATACATTTTGGAATTTAGAAGGAGCGCTTCCGTTACTAGTACGGGACGACGCTCCTTTGCTTCTATAAAAACTGGGGCAAAATTTGCCCCACAAATATACATTTATAAACCAGGTTAAGGGGGTGCAGTGTCAAAAGCTGTGCCCCTTTTTTTATTGATATAATTCTCTCATTTGAACAATTATATGGTAGTATATAGGTATAAATAAATGATTGTTACAGGAAGGCTTTTGCCTCGTGTATGGTGGAATGCGATTTTACATGATAAGTTCTTTTTATCATGTAC
>CADCPK010000141.1 GCA_902803215.1 uncultured Lachnospiraceae bacterium | reverse complement strand
TTTATGAAAGAACAGGTGAAAAAATGGATTACGAGGAGCTCTATTCGCAGCTTAAGGAAGTAGAAACCAGGCTTAAAAACAATATCAGGAATATAAAGAAAACCGAGGATAACATTGCTAAAAACGCGGAGTCCGGAGATTTAAAGATGCTGCGGAAAAACGCTGAGAATCTGTCACAGATGCTGAGTGCTTCTCAGACCATGCTGGAAGAATTCAGAGAAATCGCGGGATCGTTTGATGAAAAAGCATATTTTGAGAGTGGTGATTTTGCGAGACAGCTGATGCAGAGCTGCGAAGAGAACGGTGTCGACGTTAAAGGGGATTTCCCTGTTTATGAAATGTTCCCGTATCGCGTTAGGATCGACGCGGAAAACCAGGACCTTTACATGAATCGGAAAAAAGTAGCCTGCATGCGCCCGTCCGGTTTTGCCGCGATGGTCAAGGCAGGACAGGAAAAGCTCTCCAAAGTGAAGTTCAATGCGGATTCTTTCGAAAAAGAGCTTGCCTTTGGATATGACATGGCACTGTTGAAAATGGGAAAACGGCCGGGAACGGATATTTATCTGAAGAATATTTATAAAATGATGGTTCCGATGAGCCGCTCTAAAAAAGAATATGACGAACAAAGCTTTGCATGTGACCTTGCCAGACTGTATTCTCTGTATTCGGAAGGCCGTCAGGAGACAAAAGACGGAAGAAAGTTCCAGTTCGGGCCGAGCAGAGAGAACGGAAAGGCTATCCGTATTCTGGATCAGTATGGAAAAGAGCAGTATCTGACAACGATCTGTTTTTATGAATGAGTGAGAACAGGAGAAATGATATGTCTGTAATAGATAATTATACCGGTTCATCAAAAGGCATTCGGTTTTTATCGGATTTCTGGACAGAGCATTATCTGAAAGAATACATATGTGAAGGCGGAAGCAAGATCAAATTTGTCACCGGGAGACCGGGAAGCGGCAAGAGCTTTTTCCTGCGCGTGATGAAGGAGGAAGCAGACAGGCTGAATTATCGGACAGTGTCTTTTTCTGCAACGGAAGTCTGGCTCCATGACTTTAAGGAGATCTATCTGGAGATCCTGAATCAGTGTGACATTCTCCAATGTCTTAAAAAATGTGCCGATCAGATCGTGATTTCTATGGGGTATGATCCCACGGACATCGAAGAGGGCAGAACATTTCTTGATATGCTGTCGTCACAGGGGCTGGGAGATGCGCTTACACGGCGCGAGATCAGACAGCAGCTTAGAGGTATGTTCCTGCAGAACCCGTTGATGGACAATAACTTTGCCATTGCCTGCTCACTGCTTACCGGGAGTATTTTGGGACATCCGATTTTGGAACAGCAGAATCAGGAACTGCTTCTTGGCTGGCTTTCGGGCGATAAAACGGTCAAGCTCTCACTGCTTCGAGCGCTGGGAATGTCGCCTGCCAGAATCACGAAATATAATTCCAGACATATGCTTCGTTCCCTTGCCGAGGTTATTCGCATGGGCGGATATTCGGGACTGTTGATATTGATCGATGATCTGGAGATCCTGCAGAGCCGCAGCGGTATGGACGGAATTCATTATACAAAGCTGCGAAGAGAAGATACATATGAGAGTATTCGACAGCTGATCGATGATATAGACAGTCTGAGGGGGATCATGTTCGTATTCGCATTTGACAGGGTCCTTATGGATAATGATAATGCAGGACTTCCTTCGTATCAGGCCCTCTGGATGAGGATACAGAATGAGATCACGGGAGAAAAATTCAACCGGTTTACCGATATTGCGGACCTGGATGCCCTGGCTTATCAGGTTTATACACCGGAATATTTAGTGTCTATATCTGAAAAGATCGCGCGGAATGCAGAAAGAAATGCCTATGAGGATCATGTTCTGACTACGGATGAGGCGGAGAAGCTGATCGAAGATTCGCGTTTTGCCGGAACCGGTATTCCGGGGCTGGTCAGGGAAGCGTGGAGAAATTCTTTCGATGAAAAGCATGAGGGGGTGGATTCCAATGTTTGATATGGAAGCAAGACGGGTGATAGAAGCACTGCGTTC
>CADCPK010000140.1 GCA_902803215.1 uncultured Lachnospiraceae bacterium | reverse complement strand
GCTGCACGCATTTCGGAAGAAATAGGCGAAGCATGCAGGATGGGAGGAGCCGACAGCGAATCTATGAGAGCGGCCATTCAGGCTGCATCTGCCTGTGGGCGGTCTGCCCGTGAGCTTTCCGTTTCGGTCATCCGGTTCGGCCGTGTTCTGGAAAGCTGTTCCCAACTTTACGAAAACTGTGAAAACAGGATCATTGCTTCTGCCGTCAATGAGAATAATACCGCAGCGTCTTCGGGGGACGGCGGTACAACGGTAGAAGTGATCGTGAATCATCCTGCCGGGCAGGATACGCTTACCACGCATTCGCACACGGTGGTAGCGAATCCCGGTGCGGTGAAGCCCCGGCCAAACGGAGCAGGAGGCGGTTCGTATTCCGACAGCTGGGAATATAACGGAGGCGGAGAACTGTTCAACTGGCATTATTCCGGGGCGCCCGGACAGTCAGGGGAGGGAGATAAGCCGGCAGCCGCAGGCAGTGGAAATGAACCGGCGCAGGCGGTAAAACCGCCGGGGAATCCGCTTCATGTCTGGAATACGGGAGTCGAAGCCTCGGGATCTGTTGCAGAAGGATCGATACAGATTCCCGGAGGGTGGCTCTCGGGTACTGCGGTGGGCGGGGAAGCCCATGCGGAGGCAGGCCTGGGCTTGTATGCCCCCGGAAATCAGGGCAGCAATATGTTTGCGCCTTTCATCAATGCGTCGGCAGGTGCGAGCGCGAGTTTGCTTGAGGGTGAAATATCGAGCAGCTACAGCAACGATTATGTGTCTGTAGGTGCGACCGGGAACGCTGCTTTGGGGCATGCCGAAGCTTCTGCGGAGGTGGCCGCATCTTTGTTTGATGAAAACGGCAGCATATCCCCGGCATTATCGGGCTCCGCGTCGGCAGAGGCAGTGGCGGTATCTGCGACCGGTACGGTGTCAGGGTCTGCTGCCGGCATATCCGCCACGGCAACCGGAGGTGTAAACCTGGGAATAGGTGCGCATGCGAACTTCGGGGTCACCCCGACTTCCATCTCATGCGACGTAGGCGCTTCGCTGGGAATAGGCGCAAGCTTTGGATTTACCGTCGATATCGGTGGCGCCGTGGAAGCGGTCTGCTCAACTGCACAGGCGGTATGGAATTATTTCTTCCCGGGTGATTGAAGATAATTTACGGATCGGTAAAAACAGGTTGTTGCCATCAACATAGCTTTAAGGTTGTGAACAGTGAGAATAAGTTGACAGACATGCAGAGAGGAGAAATTATGTTAAAGTCCGAGATACTGCCGGTCGGCAGCGTGGTGCTTTTGAAGAACAGTACAAAAAGACTGATGATCATCGGCCTGCTTCAGGCAAAGCCCGAGGATATGAAAAGGGTGTATGATTATTGCGGATGTGTGTATCCCGAGGGATATATGAATCCGAATAATATTTATCTGTTTGATGCGGAACAGATTGAAAAGGTGTATTACAGGGGGTTAGTGGACGAAGAGCAGAAGGCTTTTGAAACAAGAATCAGGGAGATCCTGCCGAAAATATATGAATCGCAGAGAAAGGCGGAGGCCGACAAAGGCTGATTATAGTATTGCCTGCGGGTGGAATTAACCGGGGTTTGGGAGTACTGAAATAGTGAGTCCCGTCATCTCACAAATAAAGAACGCTTTCGGACGTTATGCCTGAAAGCGTTCTTTTTTTGGAGGACCTTCCCGGCCCTTTTTAGTTTGTTTACAGATCAGTTGTCTTTCTTTCCAAGAATGGAGAGAAGTCTGATAAAGATGTTTACTACGTCTACATAGATGTCGGAAGCACTGGCTATAGCGTTCACTGTGTTCTTCGGATACGCCTGTGCTTTAGCCCAGTCATAACCGACAAAACCGCTGAAGATGATCACGATCACATAATCCAGGACGCCCATGTTCAGATGGAAGATGAGTCCTGCGACGACATCAACGATAATGGCAAGCAATAAGGAGATGCTGAGTGCACCGCCGATGCTCAGGAAGAAATTCGGGAACAGGGTTCCCAGGATCATCATTGCTACGGTGATGATTGCTGTCAGCTCGAAGGCGAGTGACACGGTACCCAGTCTATACATTGAGACGATGTAGGTCAGGATCAGTCCCATACATATGGCCAGGCCGGTAAACGCTGCAAAGCTGACTGCCGGGTTCTTTGTTCTGTAGAGGATGAACGAGCATCCAAGGCTGCCTACGAGATAAACGATGATGACGATCGCCGGGTGAAGGCCGAGTAGCATGTCTTTCATCGTAAGTGCCATGACGATGTTGACCGCGATGCCCCAAAGCAGTGTCGCTCCGATGATCAGGTTGTATGCACGCTCACTGATCATGGTGCCGCTGAAATTCTTCAGACGCTGAAGTTTTGCCTGAGTGTTATCTATGATGTTTCCGCTTCTGTTTGTGCTGTTATTGTTGTCCATGGATATTCTCCTTTCCTGATTAACTCAAAAATCCAAAAATTTTTTTATATTTATATGTCTGTTCTGCGGGCTGCATGTTTTTAACGCCCGTTGTCTTTATTTGTTTCAGGTATTTATACGGATTGGAGCGGGGAGAATCCACGCTTAAAATGAGTAAATGGGGACGTTTCTTTTCAACTCATTTTTACCTCCGGGGTAAAAATGAGTCGAAAAGAAACGTCCCCATCTACTCATTTTACGCAAATACCGGTTTCAAAGCCTCAGCCAGTTTGTCTTTCTGTGCCTCCGCTTCGGCAAGATCCTTTCCGAGGGTAGTAAAGTAAGCCTTGATCTTGGGCTCGGTGCCGGAAGGACGAACGACTACGGAAGAACCGTCATCGAGGCCGTAGATCAGAACGTTTGCCTTCGGAAGGCCGGTCTCTTCGGGTTTTGCATAGTCAGTAACCTTGACGACAGATTTTCCTGCGAACTCTGTCGGCGGATCGTTTCTGAGACCGCTCATGATGCCGGCCATCTTGTCCATACCGGAAAGTCCCGGGAATTCAAAGCTGTCTACCTTGTTGAGGTAACGGCCGTACTGTGCGTAGATCTCTTCCAGTCTCTGCTTGATGGAAGATCCGATGCTTCTATAATATGCTGCCATCTCACAGATGAGCATGGAGCCGATGATGGCATCCTTGTCGCGGACATACGGTCCTGCCAGATATCCGTAGCTCTCTTCAAATCCGAAGATGAAGCGCTCTACTTCGCCTGCAGCCTCGAGCTGTGCGATCTGATCGCCGATCCATTTGAAACCGGTGAGAACGTGGCGAAGCTCCACTCCGTAGTGCTCTGCGACAGCGTCTGCAAGAGGAGTAGAAACGATGGATTTAACCGCGATGGGATTAGCCGGCATCGTGCCTTTCTCGATACGTCCTGCGCAGATGTAATCGAGAAGCAGTACGCCCATCTCATTTCCGGAAACCAGCTCGTAGGAGCCGTCCGGGCACTTCATGGCGATACCTACACGGTCAGCATCGGGGTCGGTGGCAAGCATGAGGTCTGCGCCGACTTCCTTGGCAAGCTCAAGGCCTTTCTCGAGAGCGGCAAAGATCTCGGGATTCGGGTACGAGCAGGTGGTGAAATAGCCGTTCGGATATTCCTGCTCGGGAACGATCGTGATATCGCTGATTCCGATGTCGCGGAGAACTCTGGTAACCGGAACAAGACCGGTTCCGTTGAGCGGAGAGTATACCAGCTTGAGGCCTGCGGTCTTGCAGAGGCCCGGGCGTACCTGATGGGCCTCGATAGCTTCGTAGAAAGCATCCTTGCAGTCATCGCCCACAAATTTGATCAGACCTGCTTCCACACCGGCGGAGAAGGACATGTACTTCGCGCCTGTCAGCACGTCGGTCTTCTGAATGGAATCGTAAACCACAGCCGCAGCATCGTCGGTCATCTGGCATCCGTCCGGTCCGTAAGCCTTGTAGCCGTTGTATTTGGCCGGGTTGTGGGATGCGGTGATCATGATACCTGCGTTGCATTTATAGAATCTGGTAGCAAAGCTGAGAGCCGGTACCGGCATCAGCTCGTCATATATACGGACATTGATACCGTTTGCTGCGAGAACGCCCGCCGCGTCTCTGGCAAAATTCCAGCCTTTAAGACGGCTGTCATAGCTGATTGCCACTGTCTGTGTTCCGCCCTGCGTTTTTACCCAGTCTGCAACACCCTGCGTTGCCTGGCGAACGACCCAGATGTTCATGCGGTTGGTACCCGCACCGAGAGTGCCGCGAAGACCTGCGGTACCGAACTGAAGAGCAACGGCAAAACGATCCTTTATCGCATCGTCATCGCCTTCGATGTCGCGCAGTTCTTTTCCAAGGTCGAAATCGATCAGATCGGCTTCCAGCCAACGTTTATAATCATCCTGATACATATGAAAAACCTGCCTTTCCATGATTTTATTTCATATATCAATCTTATAGGAAAAGTTGTAGGATTGCAATAAAATTCTTGTGCTTTATGCACTAAATGTGGTGCAAATCGGTTCTTTACAATAACACTTTAGTGTGATATTATGATAAAGAACTGCATCGACGCATCGAAAGGCGTTCTGAGTGTGACAGCAGTCGGAAGCATGCGGTTCGACAGATTTCCGGTTACCAATGACTGAACATTAAGGAGAAAAGATAATATGAAGAGAATAATTGCTGCCATCCTGACGATCGCTATGTCTGCCATGATGCTTGCAGGCTTTAGCTGCACAGCTTATGCCGAGGAAGAAGCTGCTTCTGAGGAAACATTCGTTTTCAAACATGGTTTCGACCTTGATTACCCGCCGTACTCCTATATCGACGACAACGGCGAGACCAACGGCTTTGACGTAGAGATGGCCAAGGCAGTCTGTGAGTACTACGGATGGGAATATGAAGCGGTTCCCTTCAACTGGGACGCAAAAGATGCCGAGCTCAATGCCGGCAGCTGCGACTGCATTTGGTCCGGATTCACCATGAATGGACGTGAGGATGACTATCTGTGGAGCAAACCGTATTCCGATAATACGCAGATGATCATGGTTGCCAAGGATTCCGGCATCGAGACTCTTGCCGATCTGGCAGGAAAGATCGTCGGTGTGCAGACCTCCACATCGGCATACGATCTTCTGAAGGATGAGGAAGGCCAGGCTGAGCTTGCGGCTACGTTTGCAGATCTGTCGGTATATGATACTTATACCATCGCATTCAACGATCTGAAGGCCGGAGCAATCGATGCAATCGCTATCGATGTTACCAGCGGCAACTTCCTGATGAGCAACGAGACCGATTATATGTTCCTCGAGGAAGCGCTGGGAAGCGAGCAGTACGCGATCGGCTTCCGCAAGGATGATACAGAGCTCTGCGACAAGATCAACGCGGCACTCGATGCGCTGGCGGAGGACGGAACTTTTGATGAGATCGGTAAGAAATATCCCGAAATCTATGATTATCTTACTCTGGGCAAAGAATAAAATATGAAATGCTGATCGACAGCCGCGTCTGCCGGAACTGCGGTTCCGGCAGACCGGCAGTTTTTTAACGTATGGCAAAATCTCTGAATTTATTCGAAACTGTTCACCGTTTCAAGACTGCGGGCAGTAACCTGAATTTGCCATACGTTAGAGAATTGCCGTACAAGGAAGCAATTCATCTTAAAGTGATATTACCTGCAATATTGATGCCGGGAAATACTCGATTTAGAAAGGAATTATAATGACTCTGACTACTATGTTATCAACCATGGCCGCAGGTATGGCGAGAACCACAGGAATCTTTGCGCTTACCCTGATCGGCTCTCTGCCTCTGGGTATGGTCGTTGCTCTGCTTCGAAAATCACGGTTCGGGATCGTGAGAGTAATCATCAGTGTCTATATCGCGGTCATCCGAGGCACGCCGCTCATGCTGCAGCTGCTGGTCTGGTATTTCGGGCCGTTCTACCTTTTCGGAGCGTCCATCAGAGGCTGGAGGTTCCCGGCATTGATCCTTGGCTTCATCGTCAACTACGCCGCATATTTTGCCGAGATATACCGCGGTGGTATCGAATCGATCCATATCGGTCAGCATGAAGCGGGAGAGGTACTCGGCTATACCAAGACACAGACGTTTATGCGCATTATTCTTCCGCAGGTAGTAAAAAGGATCATGCCTTCTGTGACGAACGAGGTTATTACCCTGGTAAAGGATACTTCGCTTGCGTTTACACTGGCATACCAGGAAGTATTTTCACTGGCCAAGCAGATCTCGGCTTCGCAGACATCGTTCATGCCCTTCGTCATCGCAGGCGTATTTTATTTCATAGCTAATTATGTAGTGGCATTTGCGATGGCGCGGATCGAAAAAGGATTGGATTATTATAGATAAGGCGGGAAACCATGATCATTGAGATGAACAATATCCAAAAACAGTTTGGCGACCTTAAGGTGCTGAAAGACATCAGCTTCAATGTGGACAGCGGAGAAGTGGTGAGTATAATCGGCCCTTCGGGGTCGGGAAAATCTACTCTGCTTCGCTGCGCGACATTTCTGGAGACCATCGATGGCGGAGAAATTATCTATATGGGAAAGAAGGCCGCGCACACGGATGCGTTAGGAAATGCTGTGTACGTCAGCCATAAAGAACTGCGGAGTTTCCGTTCTTACTGTGGACTTGTGTTCCAGCAGTTTAATCTTTTCCCGCATTACAGCGTGCTGAAAAACCTGATCGACGCGCCTGTTCATGTACAGCACCGCGACAAGGATGAAGCAGAAAAGACCGCGATGGACCTTCTGGGAAAGATGGGAATAGCGGACAAGGCCAACTCATATCCGTATCAGCTTTCGGGCGGACAGCAGCAGCGCGTCGCTATTGCAAGAGCGCTGGCCATGAAGCCCGAGATCCTGTTCTTTGACGAGCCGACTTCCGCGCTCGATCCGGAGCTGACGGGAGAGGTTCTCAAAGTGATCAGGCAGCTGGCGGAAGAGAAGATGACCATGGTCGTGGTCACCCACGAGATGCCGTTTGCCAAGGCGGTCAGCAACCGTGTCCTTTTTATGGACGGCGGGGTGATCGTAGAGCAGGGCGATCCGAAAGAAGTGTTTGAAAATCCGAAGATGGAACGTACGAAGGCTTTCCTGCATGTGTTTGAACGTTAATATTACCGGAATGAAAAAAGTTGATTTTCACAGTCGAATCGCGCCCTTGCCGCGTGATTGCAGCCTGAGATAGTAAAGTGTTTAGAGAAACGTCGGGACACCGGCGTTTTCTTTCGTGGAGAAGGATCTTTATGGAATATCGTATCGATGGGATAAAGTATAACATTTTCGATCCTACGGGAAATATCACCGCACTGGTCGAGACACCGGTCGCCGTGGAGGCACAGCCCGGACTGGCTGAGAGGATCATGGAGAAACATCCTCATGTTGAGCAGGTAGGCTTTGTTCGCAAGCTTTATGATAAGGAGAATGGCTTCGACATGGAGCTTCGAATGGCCGGCGGGGAATTCTGCGGCAACGCCTCTATGTGTGCCGGCGTTTGGTATACGGAGCAGATGACAAAAGAAGGGCCGGTCCGTGGTACAGAGGCCGATCGGAATCAGGCTAAGAAGGTGGTGCTTCGCGTGTCGGGGGCAAAGGGGCCGGTGGAAGTACGACTCTCAAAAACCGCAGAGAACCTATATTCTACAACAATCCGCATGCCGCAGGCGCTTGACATCACAAAAAGATCGTTCAGTGTGGGTAATCTGACCGAAGAACTTCCGGTAGTGCGGCTCGAAGGCATATCTCATATCATCATTCAGTCGGATCCTATGTATTCCCTGCTTATGGGTGATTGCAAGACCGCCGGGAAGACAGTGAGAGAGTGGTGCGGGCAGCTGAATGCGGAGGGGCTCGGTCTGATGTTCCTGCAAAAAGAATCGGAGGAGTATGTCCTTACTCCTCTGGTCTATGTGCCGGGAAGCGGCACGGTATTCTGGGAAAATTCCTGCGCGAGCGGAAGCTGCGCAGTAGCTATGTATCTGACAACGCGGTTCGGGAAAAAGGTAGATGTCACTCTCCGCGAACCGGGTGGTGTGCTCCGCGTGGTCTGCGATCCCGCGGTCCCGGGAGCATGGCTGGAGGGGAGAGTGCGGATGTGAAACAGGGGGACGGTTCCTCGTTCCATTTGGAACGAGGAACCGTCCCTCTGTTTCACCCAATTACTCATAAAACTGCGCACCAAACTACCCCATGAAGACATGAAAAAAGCTCTCAACCCCAGTAAATACAAGGGTTTGAGAGCTTTAGTTCAATGCCGGCAGTGGGACTTGAACCCACACGTGGTTGCCCACAACAGATTTTGAGTCTGCCTCGTCTGCCATTCCGACATGCCGGCCTG
>CADCPK010000139.1 GCA_902803215.1 uncultured Lachnospiraceae bacterium | reverse complement strand
GAATCATATTCTTATGGGATCGCAGAACACAGAAGGAGATTATACGCTGTTGATTTTTTACGCCTACATTTGCCCGTGCCTCCTGTGGATGAGCAAAATAAAATAGTTCAATATGTTACAAGCATTCAGGAGGATACCAAAAAGATAACTGATAAGATTCAAAAAGAAATCATCCTGTTGCGAGAATACAGCACCCGCCTGATCTCCGATGTAGTTACCGGGCAGATGGATGTGCGGGGAATCGAGATCCCGGAGTATACCCCGGAGGAAGATACAGAGGATATTCCTGACGCGGAAGACGCTGCTGATGAGGAGGTGACGGAGAATGAGTAATGGAATTCTTCAGGAATCCAACATCACGGAATTGAAAGCCTCCCTCAATGACAAGCTGGAGCGCGAGGTGGTAGCTTTTCTCAATTATCGGGAAGGCGGGGATATTTACATCGGCGTGAATGATGACGGTAGCCCGACTGTCCTGAATGATGTCGATGGGATCATGCTTGCGATCGGAGATCGCATCCGGAACAATATCCAGCCGTCGGCACTGGGACTGTATGATATCGTCCGCGAGAAGTATCAGGGGACGACCATTATTCACGTTATCATTTCCAGCGGGCCGGAGAAACCCTATTATATCCGCAGACATGGAATGTCCGAAAACGGCTGTTATATACGAATCGGTACTTCGGCGCAGCCAATGAGTCAGGGAATGATCGATGATCTGTATGCCAGAAGAACGCACAATACGCTGCGGAAAATCGTTTCGCCCCGGCAGAATCTGAGCTTCGAACAGCTGCAGATCTATTATCAGTCCAAGGGCCTTACTTTGAATGAAAAATTTGCGGAGAGCCTGGATCTTCTTACGGAGGATGGAAAGTATAATTACGTCGCTTATCTACTGGCGGATAGCAATGGGACATCCATTAAGATCGCTAAATATGCCGGAACTGATAAGGTTGATTTGATTGAGAACGAAGAATACGGCTACTGTTCTCTGATCAAAGCCACGAAGAGTGTACTTGATCGCCTGGATATCGAGAACAAGACTTTTGCCAGGATCACAAACAAAGAGCGCGTGGAAAGGCGGCTGGTAGACCCCATTGCTCTGCGTGAGGCCGTGATTAATGCCATTGTACACAATGACTATTCGAGGGAAGTTCCTCCGATATTTGAAATCTATTCTGACCGTATCGAAATAACTTCGTATGGCGGACTTCCTGCAGGGCTTTCGGAGGAAGATTTCTTTGGCTGCCGCTCTATGTCCAGAAATCGTGAGTTGATGCGAGTGTTTAAAGATGTGGGCCTCGTTGAGCAGCTGGGTTCGGGTATGAGCCGGATTCTGAGAGCCTATGACAGATCGGCTTTCAGTATATCACCTAACTTCCTGGTGGTTTCTTTCCGGTATCCTATGGGGCTCACCCCCCAAGTCAGCCCCCAAGATGACCACCAAGACAGTCTTGAGGAAAAGATTCTGGCGTACTGCTTACAGCCACATTCGAAGAAAGAAATCGCGGCTCATTTTGGTTATAAAGATGCCAAGTCGTTCGGCGAACGCTACCTTCAGCCGCTTATGAACGCAGGACGTTTGGCACAGACGAAACCGGACAAACCCACAAGTAGTAAACAGCAGTACAAAACGGTAGCTTTCGGGAAGGAGGATGGTCTGAATGCCGAGTAATACGAGAGAGAACGGCTTCGAGACTCTGATCGTGGACAGCCTCGTTAAGGAAGCGCACTATGAGCAGGGAGTGACGACTGAATATAATAAAGACTACGCCGTCGACGAGGTCAGGTTGTTTCGCTTTCTGCAGGAGACGCAGCCGGATAAGCTGTCGGAACTGCGTATCCTTGACAGTGACTTGGAAAAAGAGCGGTTTTTCAAGCAACTGGATAAAAAGCTGAAATCGGATGGCGTGATCGAGCTGCTCCGAAAGGGACTCCGATATAAGCATCTGAAGCTGGATCTGTTCTATGTGCGCCCTTCTGCAGAGAATCCTGACGCGGCCGAGCTATATGAAAAGAATATCTTCAGTGTGACCCGACAGTTACAGTACTCCAAGTTCAATCCCCGTCTGGCGTTGGATCTCTGTATCTTTCTGAATGGTTTGCCCATTATCACAATGGAGCTAAAAAATCAGCTGACCAAGCAGAACTATAAAGACGCAATCAAACAATACAAGGACGACAGAAGCCCTGCGGAACTGCTCTTCTCCTTCAAACGCTGCATTGTTCACTTCGCTGTAGATGACAGCGAGGTCTGGATGTGTACGGAGCTGAAAGGTGATAAGTCCTGGTTTCTGCCGTTTAATATGGGCTTTCGTGACGGGGCAGGCAATCCACCGAATCTGGGTGGAATCAAGACAGATTATCTCTGGAAACATATCCTGCAGAAGGATACGCTCTCAAACATTATCGAGAATTATGCTCAGGTAATTGAGGAAGTGGATGAAGACACAGGCGCAAAGAGTTATAAGCAGGTGTTCCCCCGGTATCACCAACTGGCTGTAGTTACGTCACTACTTGCAGATGCAAAACGTGATGGAGTCGGCGGACGATATCTGATTCAGCATTCCGCCGGTTCCGGTAAATCTAACTCCATTGCCTGGCTTGCCCATCAGCTGGTCACACTGAATGGTGACGGCGGCAGAGAAATCTTTGACACGGTCATTGTGGTGACGGATCGCATCAATCTGGATAAGCAGATCAAGAATACGATCCGGCAGTTTATGCAGGTATCTGCTACGGTAGGCTGGGCCAAGAGTTCCGGCGAACTGAAGACTTTGCTGGACGAAGGCAAAAAGGTGATTATCACAATCGTCCATAAGTTTCAGTTTATCCTGGAGGATATCTCGACGCAGTATAAGGATCGGAATTTTGCCATTTTGATCGACGAAGCGCACTCCAGCCAGAATGGCAGCCTGTCCGCAAAAATGAATATGGTTCTTTCCGGCAATGTTTATGATGATGAGGACGATCTGGAAGATAAGATCAATACGATCATAGAAGGTCGGAAGATGGTAAAAAATGCCAGTTATTTTGCTTTCACGGCCACACCAAAGAATAAGACTCTGGAAATGTTCGGAAAGAAGATCCGTCAGGCTGACGGAACGGTAAAGCCGGAACCGCACTATGTCTATACGATGAAGCAGGCTATTGAGGAAGGCTTCATCCTGGATGTTCTGAAGTATTATACGCCGGTACAAAGTTATTATAAGCTGGCGAAAACGGTTGAAGACGACCCGAAATTTGATAAGAAACGCGCGCAGGCAATTCTTCGGTTTTATGTGGAATCCAACAGCTATGCGATTCACGAAAAAGCCGCGATTATTGTAGAGCATTTCCACACAGAGGTTATCGCAAAGGGAAAAGTCGGCGGAAAGGCCAGAGCGATGGTAGTGGCCAGCTCTATCAAGCGGGCGGTCGAGTATTACAAGGCAATCAGTCAGCTGTTGAAGGAACGCCACAGCCCGTTTAAGGCATTGATCGCATTCTCCGGAACTTCGGAGTGGAATGGCCGTCAGGCTACAGAAGCTGATATTAATGGTTTTCCCAGCTCAAAGATTGAAAAAACATTCAAAGCGGATCCCTACCGGATCCTGATTGTGGCAAATAAGTTTCAGACCGGTTTTGATGAGCCGCTGCTGCATACAATGTATGTGGACAAAGGTCTGTCGGATATCAAGGCTGTGCAGACGCTGTCACGCTTGAACCGCAGCCATCCGGACAAGAAGGATACCTTTATTCTGGATTTCGTCAATGACCCCGGGATTATTAAACAGGCTTTTGACCGTTACTATAAAACTACGATTCTTTCCGGAGAAACCGATGTCAATAAGCTGAATGACCTGATCGATACGATGGAGTCGATTCAGGTTTATACGGAAGATGAAGTGAATCGTTTTGTAGAACTGTATTTAGGTGATGCTCCGAGAAATGAGCTGGATCCGATCCTTGATCACTGCGTAGAGGTTTATAAAGGGCTGATCATTGAAGAACAGATTGAATTTAAATCTTGCGCCAAGAACTTTTCAAGAACCTATAATTTCCTGGCTTCAATACTGCCGTACGGAAGTGTCCAGTGGGAAAAGCTGGCGATCTTTCTGAATCTTCTTATCCCGAAGCTGCCATCTCCCGAAGGGGAAGATTATACGGAAGGACTTCTCGAAGATGTGGACCTTGAAAGCTACAGGGCGGAAGCTAGGGAGACCATGCAGATCCGGCTGGACAACGAAAACGGTGAGATCAATCCGATACCGGTGAGTACCGATGTCGGGATAGATGTGCCGGAGCTGGATACGCTCTCCAACATCCTGAAAGAGTTCCATGATATTTTCGGAAATATCGATTGGACGGATGAAGATAAGATTCGTAAGCAGATAGCAGACCTTCCGGATATCGTCAGTAAAGACGAAACCTATCAGAACGCCATGCGGTATTCTGACAAGCAAAATGCACGAGCAGAGAGCGACCGCGCCACAGGCCAGGCTATTCTTGCAACTATGAGCAGTGGGGTGGAACTATACCGGGAAGTGCAAAGCAATGAATCCTTCCGCAGATGGATCCTTGATATGGTGTTTAATGCTACCTATAACCCTCCGATAGCCGCAAGAACAGCCCGGCTGCGTCATGTTGCTTATAACGCGGAACCGCCACAGACATTGATGGTGGCGGAGCCGGACGTACCTTATGGAACAGGAGATAAAAAGGATGGGCAGTAAAGAAACAAGTAAGTTCATATCTTTGATACTGCGCCACAAACCGGAGACGATAGGAATCACTTTGGATGAACGCGGTTGGGCCGATGTTGAGGAGTTGATCAGTGGCATTAATAAAACACATCCTTTGACCCGGGAAGAGCTGGAAGAAATCGTAAGGACAGATGAAAAACAGAGATACTCTTTCAATGAGGATCACACATTGATCCGGGCAAACCAGGGACATTCCATTCCGGTCGATGTGGAACTGGAGGAAGTGATGCCGCCGGAGTACTTGTATCATGGTACTGGAGAAAAATACGTATTCTCGATTGACGAGAAGGGACTGATTCCAAAGTCGAGACTCTTTGTTCATCTATCGGGGGATATTGAAACAGCTATCAAGGTTGGATCACGCCACGGCAAGCCTGTTGTATACCGGGTAAAGGCAGAATGCATGACGAAAGATGGGTTGGTTTTTTATAAATCAGTCAACGGTGTTTGGCTGACAAAAAACGTTCCAATAAAGTACCTGTCTAAGATTAGCCCGCAGAGCTGAGCGGTTGCAAAGGCAGTGAAAAGAATGGCAGGTCAACTCACTAGGAAATCTTGTGAGTTCAGATTCGAGTTAAAGCGTTCCCCGAACGAGCAGCCATCACGTGACGAGTGATGATCAAAGGGTTC
>CADCPK010000138.1 GCA_902803215.1 uncultured Lachnospiraceae bacterium | reverse complement strand
GCCGGGCATCTATTTTTTGACCGGTCTGTTTCTGCTGTTTCTTTTTATTTTTCAGCAGATCGTTTTTCCCGAGGACCGGACGCTGACCTACGGGATCATGAACGGGGGAGCGGAGTGCGGTGACGCGGTGATCCGGGACCTGCGGAAGGATGATCTGTATACCGCGGTTAAGGTGTCAAGTTATACGGCGCTGGAGCGCGGGGTGTCGTCCGGGAGGCTCGACTGCGGGTTTGTTCTGAAGAAGGGGCTTGACGAGGTGTCGGGCGTCGATAATCTGGCGGGGACGATCGATTATGTGAGTTCCACCTCCACTGTGTATGGCCCGATCCTCAAGGAGAAGGTTCTGGCGGCTGTGCTGCGCGAGACTACGCGGAAGATGCTGACGGATATCGGCAGGGACGATACGCTGTATGTGCAGGAGGGAGTGGACTCCGATCAGCTGGTGCAGACGCTTTCCGATGCGTTTGACTATTATCTGGACAGCGAGGAGACGATCCGCGTTGCGTACGAGACCGTGGAGGTGGATGGTGCTGCGGTAGCGAAGAAGGATACTTATCCGGAATCGGCGAGGCGTTTTATCGCGCTGATTGGGATCCTTGTGTTCGCGGCGGCGGTGGTGTTCGGGCGGCTGCGGTTTTCCGAGGAGTCTGCGCGTTTCTCCGGCGGGCTGCTGCCGGGGATGAAGAGGGTGTGGCGCTTTCTGGAGATCCTTGCGCCTGTGCTGCTGATCACTCTGGCGCTCTCGGTGCCTCTGGTCTGCAGGCTGGTGGCCATCGGCTGCGCCCCCGGGCATATGGTGCGGGTGTTGCTGCTGCTGTTTTTGTCGGCGGTGCTGAGCGCGGTGTGGGCGTTTGTGTATGCGCTGCTTTTCAGCAGTGAGAGGTATTATATCAGCAGTATCCCGCTGGTGCTCATTTTGTGTATCGTGACGAATCCGCAGATCTTTGCCGGGGTGCCGCTGGGGCGGATGCTGACTGTGCTGGGGCGCGTGTTCCCGGCGTGGGTGGTGAGGCTATAATGTGGAACGGGGGACGGTTCCTCGTTCCACCTGAAATTGAGTACTTGGGGACGTATCTTTTTGACTCATTTTTCTGCGCAAAAATGAGTCAAAAAGATACGTCCCCAGGTACTCAAAAAGACACGTCCCCAAGTACTCATCCCGTCCCCTGTCTTTATGTCTTTGAGGGGCAGCGCAGCGGAATGGCGGCTGTCATTGACTTCAAAATGGTCAATAATGTGAAAAATATTCATAAAGGTACCAAAATGGAAACAAAATGTTATTTACATAAGACTTTATTCTCGCTGAGTTTTCTATTATAATGTTGACTTGGAAGATTAAGATTCTGATTCCGGCAGAGAGACGGTATGAATCGAAAGGCAAAATAAACGGTCTCTATGGGAGTTCCGGATCCGGGGGGAAGAAGTCAATGGTAAAGTACCAGACGAGAATTCGTGAACACAGAGAGAGGCTTGGACTTACACAGCAGACGGTGGCCGACCATCTGAATGTTACCAGGCAGACTGTATCGCGTTGGGAGGGCGGGGTCAGGTATCCCGATCTTCTGACAGCAAAGCGGCTGGCGGATTTCCTCAAGGTTTCGCTGGATGATCTTGTCCGGTGTGAGGAGACGCGAGAAATGTGAATTGTGGCGGGGAGCGCGCGGGCTTTTAGCCCACGCGCTCTTTTGCGTTCTTTGGGGCTTTTTCGGACGCTGGACAGAAGTTGGCTATTTATGGTATGCTGGGCTAAAATCCCGGGAAGGAGCAGGGAAAGATGAAGAAAGTGTTGTTATTTGGGTTTCAGGATTTTGTTGGGATTATGCAGGCGGCTTCCCTGGCGGAGAAGTTTAGGGAGATTGGGGCCGAGGTGAGGACTGTTGGGCCCGAGGAGTATAATGAGCGGATTGGGGAGCTGTGTTTTGGGGAGAGAAAAACCGGAAAAGATCTTCGTGGCAAGGCAGAAGATTTGCTTCCTGCGAGGATGCTGGTTTTTTGTGGGCTGACGAGTGAGGAGCTGGAGAAGGCTTTGGCGCTTTGCAGGGCGTGCGGGATCACGCGGGATGATCTGAAAGCGGTTCTTACACCGGACAATGCGATGTGGACCGGGAAGCAGCTTCTTAAGGAGCTGATGGCGGAGCATGCGGCAATGTGAATACACGGGGGAAACACACGGGGACGGTCCTTTTGTGTTCGCGCACAGGGGAAGAGCACATAGTGCTCTTCCTATCTGTGTATGCGAACACAAAAGGACCGTCCCCGTGTGTTTCACTCAATTATTCCTGCCACTTCCACCCTGCCACTTCCGGCAGATCTTCTCCATAGTTATGGATATACTGTTTGTGCTCGACAAGCTTATTGCTCATCTTCTGGAAGAGATAAGCACCGCGGTTTCCGAGCTGCGGAAGGAATTTGAGGGCTTCCTGAACCAGATGGAAGCGGTCCACGTCGTTCTGTACACGTACATCGAACGGAGTGGTGATGGTTCCTTCTTCGCGGTAGCCGCGCACGTGCATCAGTCGATTGTTGTGGCGGCGATAGGTGAGCTCGTGAACCAGGCTTGCGTAGCCGTGGAAGTTGAAGATGACCGGTTTATCGGTCGTGAACAGCATGTCGTACTCGGCGTCGGAGAGGCCGTGCGGATGCTCGTTCTGCGGCTGGAGCTTGAAGAGGTCGACCACGTTGATAAAGCGGATCTTCACCTCGGGAAGCTCTTTATTCAGAATTGAAACCGCTGCGAGCGCCTCGAGTGTCGGAGTCTCGCCTGCGCAGGCGAAGACGATGTCGGGCTCCTGACCTGCGTCGTTGGAAGCCCACTCCCAGATACCGATACCCTGCGTGCAGTGTTTGATGGCTTCTTCCATCGTGAGCCACTGCGGGCGCGGATGCTTGGAGGCCACGATGACATTTACGTAGTTCCTGCTGCGGATGCAGTGATCGAAGCAGGAGAGCAGGCAGTTGGCATCCGGCGGGAGATACAGGCGTACCACGTCTGCTTTTTTGTTGGCGATGTGGTCCATAAAGCCGGGATCCTGATGAGTAAATCCGTTGTGGTCCTGCTGCCATACCGTCGAAGCCATGATCAGGTTGAGCGAAGCGATCTCTTCGCGCCACGGAAGCTGGTTGCACACTTTAAGCCATTTTGCATGCTGAGCAGCCATCGAGTCGATGATGCGGGCGAAAGCTTCGTAGGTAGCAAAGAAGCCGTGGCGGCCGGTGAGCAGATAGCCTTCGAGCCAGCCTTCGCACATATGCTCGGAGAGCATCGAATCCATGATGCGTCCGTCGGTGGAGAGGAACTCGTCGGTGTCATATTTCTCGGCGTTCCAGTCTCTCTCGGCTGCCTCAAACACATGGTTGAGGCGGTTGGACATGGTCTCGTCCGGTCCGAAGATACGGAAGTTGCGGGACTCTGCATTGAGCTTGAAGATATCGCGGACGAACTTGCCAAGCTCGATCATATCCTGGCCGTCGGTTTCGCCGTGCTGTTTTACATCAAAGGCATAGTCGCGGAAATCCGGGAGACGCAGGTCACGCAGCAGAAGTCCGCCGTTGGCGTACGGATTGGCTCCGAGGCGGGCGTTTCCGTCGGGTGTAAGAGCTTCGAGCTCGGGGATAAGGCGACCGTTGTCGTCGAAAAGCTCCTCGGCGTGATAGCTCTTGAGCCACTCATCCAGAAGTCCGAGATGCTCAGGTTTTTCCATGGTGATCGGCACCTGGTGTGCGCGGAAGCTGTTTTCGATGGGCTTGCCGTCGACTACCTTGGGACCGGTCCAGCCCTTGGGAGTGCGGAGCACGATCATCGGCCAGATCGGGCGGGTCGCGTCGTTCTCTTCGCGGGCTTTCTTCTGGATAGCTTTGATCTCTTCGATCACGATATCCATGGTCTCGGCCATCTTGCGGTGCATGGTCATGGGATCGTCACCCTCGACAAAGTATGGCTTCCAGCCGTTGCCCTTGAAGAATGCCTCGATCTCCTCATGAGAGATTCGCGCAAAGAGGGTGGGGTTCGCGATCTTGTATCCGTTCAGATGAAGGATGGGAAGAACCGCGCCGTCCGAGATCGGATTCAGGAATTTGTTGCACTGCCAGGATGTCGCAAGGGGGCCTGTTTCGGCCTCGCCGTCGCCTACCGCGACCGTTGCGATGAGGTCGGGGTTGTCAAAGACAGCGCCGAAAGCGTGGGCGATGGAGTAGCCGAGCTCGCCGCCTTCATTGATGGAACCCGGAGTTTCGGGTGCGCAGTGGCTGGGAACGCCGCCCGGGAACGAGAACTGCTTGAACAGCTTCTGCATTCCGTCTTCATCGCGGCTGATGTTCGGATAAACCTCGCTGTAGCTTCCTTCCAGATAGGTGTTGGCGATAAAGAAGTTTCCGCCGTGTCCCGGGCCCGAAAGGAAGATCATGTTAAGATCATACCGCTTGATGGCACGATTCAGGTGAGTATATATAAAGTTCTGCCCCGGGACGGTTCCCCAGTGGCCGACTATTTTTTTCTTCACCATTTCTTTGGTCAGCGGTTTCTTGAGCAGTGGGTTTTCGAGCAGGTAAAGCTGGCCTGCGGACAGGTAGTTGGCTGCCCGCCAATAGGCGTTCATTTTTTGAAGCAGTTCGTCTGTGATCGGTCCTTTTTCCTCGCAGACGGGGATGTTTTTTTCATCCATCGGAATCAGCTCCTTTCTTTGATTGGATTGTATTCTCTGCACTCCTTACGTTCTCGCGCCGGTCTAACCAGCCGCGATAAGTGAAATCGGAGATGGCAGCAAAGGGGATGGCGAGAAGAATGCCGGATACACCGAACATACGACCGCCTACGATGATACAGATGAGGATCCACACATCCGGAACCCCCATGAGTCCGCCGAAAAGCTTGGGTTTAAGAATATAGCCGTCCACAGTCTGCAGGCAGATCGTAAAGATCAGGAACCACAGCGCATACCAGGGATTGACCAGCACCAGGATGAACGCGCCGACTACCGCGCCGAGGATCGGGCCGAAGGTAGGCGCAAGGTTCGTCACGCCGACGACGGTGGAGATCAGGATGCCGTAGGGCACACCCGAGACCAGATGGAACACCAGGTTGGCGCATCCGATGATGAGGCCGTCCAGCAGATCGTAGATGATAAAGTGGATCAGGATATCGTTGCAGCGGTTGGAGAAATTGGCGATCAGCTGATACTGTTTAGGTGAGAAGATCGCTTTTGTGAGCCTGCGGGAACCCTCCACAAACCTGCTTTTGTCCATGAGGAAATAGATCGCGAGGATAAAGGCGATGACTCCGTTAAAAACGCCCATACCGATGCTGTACGAGGTATTGAGGATGCGGTTGATGTTTCGGGGGAGCGTTGCGCTCAGGTTTTCGACCAGATCGTCGCCCATGTTGATGAGGCTCGAAATGTCGACGTTGTAGCGCGCCGCGTATTCATTCAGCTGCTTCAGCAGCCCCTGCAGGGTGTTGGCGTAAGTGTCGGTGTTGGAGACAAAAGTGACTACACTGTCGATGATCTGCGGGATCAGAGCGACCAGCAGGATCACGACAAACACCACAAGCGAAACCAGCGCGAAGATGACCGAAGCGGTGCGCCGGGCTTTTTCGGCCCGCACCTTGCAGAACAGTGTACGCTGAAAAAGATCCGCCAGTGGGTTGATCGCATAGGCAAACACCGCCCCGATGATGACCGGGGTGAAGAAGCCGATAAATGTCCTGATGTTTCGCCAGAGTACATGAAAATGCGTCAGTATGACATAAAAGAGTACTGCTGTGCACAGCGAGAAAGCATAACCGAACCATCGGTTTTTGAACCAGTTTTTTTTGAATTTCATGCGAAGCCTTCTTTCCGGAAAATCCTGGTTGTACAGGTATTATTGTACCGGAAATCGGGGGGGATGACAACAGGGGGAAAAACACACGGGGGCGCAAAAGGACCGTCCCCGTGTGTTTGCGTCCCCTGTTGTCATAACTGCAGGAATTTATTATAATATTCCTGACAGACCAAAAGGGGAGGAAGCTGCTATGAAAACATACGTAGGCATTGACCTTGGCACCACCAACAGTGTGGTATGCACCTATGACGGAAAAGAGACGCATGTACTGAAGAGCCCCGACCAGAACGACGTTACCCCGTCCGCCATCTATGTAGACCGGCGCGGTCGCAGATTCCTGGGGCGCAAGGCGTTTGAGATGGCGCCGGGAAACGAGAAGAATTCGGCGACGCTGTTCAAGCGTTTCCTTGGCACCGATAAGACATTTTTTGCGGGAGAGAACGGCACCGGGATGACGCCGGGGACTGTTCGAGGAAAACAAGGAGGCGGAGCAGGCGTACCTTACTCTCGTTCATCCGCAGCATCGACTGCAGGCGGAGATCGAGAAGGCTAAGTATGAGTTGTATATACTGCTTGGCTATGAAGATCCGGATATAATGACAAAGATATTCAAAGATAAGGAAGATGAATTCCCGAAGATCAGGGATGCCCTTGCAGCATGGGGCAGAATGACCTGTCCGCTCAGGATGATCAAGAAGGCAAAGGGCAGAAATATTTGAATCAATTAGATACGATGTAGAGGAGTTTGCAGATGAGATTGGTGATACAGAGAGTTTCGGAGGCTTCGGTGACCGTTGAGGGCAGGACCGTTGGGAAGATCGGCATGGGGTATATGGTGCTGGTGGGGATCGAGGATTCCGATGACGAGACAGTGGCGGATAAGATGCTCAGGAAGATGGTCGGGCTCAGGATTTTTGAGGACAGCGAGGGGAAGACGAATCTTTCGCTTACCGATGTGGGCGGGTCGCTTCTTTTGGTGTCCCAGTTTACGCTTTATGCGGATTGTCGTAAAGGAAATCGGCCGAGCTTTACGTTTAAGGGGGCTGCGTCGCCGGAGAAGGCGAATGAGATGTATGAGTATCTGGTCGCGCGGGCACGCGAGAGCGTGCCGGTCGTGGAGACAGGCATTTTTGGGGCCGTGATGGATGTGTCGCTGGTTAATCATGGGCCGTTTACGATCATTCTGGACAGCGCCGATATTGCGCCGAAGAAGTAGATGGGCCAATGGGGACGTTTCTCAGCTGGGTCACTGAGAAACGTCCCCATTGGCCCAACTGAGAAACGTCCCCATTGGCCCGGTCCCCGTGTGTTTTATGAATGGCTTAGTTTACGCAGCAGATTGTCGCACATTTCGGGGGAGATGCCGCCCCAGCCTTTCAGGATGCTGGAGTTGTTGATCCAGCGGCTGTGTTCTCTTTCGATTTCTTCTTCGGGGACGGTTACGTGCACGCCGGAGAGCAGGGAGGAGATGAGACGCTCAAACTCCTGCGGCGTCACGTTGACTTCGGCGAAGAAGTTCTCGTAGATCTCGGGGACCGCCTGCTCATTGATGCGCAGAAAGTCGGAGAGGAACAGTGCGCAGGCAAATCCGTGCGGAATGTGGTGCTGCTCGGTCATCAGGTAGCCCATCGTGTGGGGGAGGCAGGTGCCGGTGAGATTGATGGCCAGACCTCCGTAGATCGAGCCGTTGTAGAGGGCTTCGCGTTCTTCGTAGCTGAGCTCTGCGACGTTTTCGTTTGAAGTAAAGAGCGAGAGCTCCCGCAGTACCGGTAAAAGAAGTCTTACCGCGCGAACGGAGTAGCAGCGAGAGATCTCGTTGGCGTTGCGGCTGAAATAACTCTCTGTGGCATGGGCAAGTGCGTCTATGCCGGTGGAGAGGGTAAAGTTCAGGGGAAGCGACATGGTGTAGGTCGGGTCTCCGAAGGCGGCGGCGGGGAAGACGTCGGGATGGTGGAAGCTCTTTTTACGCCCCTCGGGGACGGTGATCACCGAAACCTTGGTGACTTCCGACCCGGTTCCCGCGGTGGTACCTACGGCGATGATGGGAAGGGGCTTTGCGGGCCAGACAAGGCTGTAGAGTCCTTCTCTGTCGAGCTCCGGGTTGGCTGCGAACACGGCGATGCACTTGGCAGCGTCGAGGGGAGAGCCGCCGCCGATGCCGATGATGAAGGTGCATTCTTCCGAAGCCGCCAGTTTGCCGGCTCTCATGCAGTCCGTGAGGGCCGGGTTTTGCGTGATCTTGTCGAAGAGGACGTAGGATATGCCGTGGGATTCCAGGACATCTGTGACATCATTAAGGGCACCGCAGGCTCTGGCGGAGTTTCGGCCGGTGACGATCAGTGCTTTGTTTCCGTATTTGGTGAATTCGTTTTCATTTTTCTTTATGCAGCCCTTTCCGGTGAAGAGCCGGACGGGCATATAGCTGTTCATAACCTGATTCATTGCGATGATTTCCTCCCGATCCCTCCTTAAAGGCACTGTGCTCCTTGAAGCAGGGGACATATTTATCGTGGTTAAATTTCGTGAAGGGCATTGAAGTCTGCCTTTCAATTCATTATACTGTGTTTGTGATTAATTTTGAAGGAGGTTTTTTGCGATGATCAAAAAGGCTGAAGAATGCAAGGTGGAATATCGTGAGCACATGCGTGACGGCGACGGCACGGTAATGATCACCAATTTCATCGATTCTCCGGAAGAACTCAACAACAAGGGCAGGCTTTATTCCCGCCTTACACTGAATCCCGGATGCAGCATCGGCTATCATATCCATGATAAGGATGCCGAGCTGTTTTATATTATGAAGGGAACCGGCGTGTACAACGACAATGGCGAGGAGAAGATCGTCACCGCCGGAGATGTAACCGTATGTCCGACAGGCACAGGCCACGGCATTGCCAATAAGTCCGACGAGGTGCTTGAGGTCATAGCTGTGATTGTTTACGCATAAAAATAAGTAAGGTCAGCCTTTTTGTGGCGGCCCGGATAGAAGGAGACAAGATTAACATGGACACTTTGCTTGCAACTTCCATCGCCCTGCTGGCGGGTCTTATGATGACCCGTGTATTCAAGGTGATGGGCTTTCACTTCCCCGATGTCACTTCGTTTTTGATCGCCGGCCTGCTGGTCGGCCCCTATTGCCTTGGCAGGCTTGGGATTGCCGGGCTCGGCTTCCCCACTATGGAGGCCGTGGACGACATGGGGGTCATCACCAACACGGCGCTGGGTTTTATCGCTTTTGCGATCGGCAACGAATTCAGGCTTTCGCAGCTTAAGACTACGGGAAAGCAGGCAGTCGTCATCGGTATTTTTCAGGCGGTTACGGCTTCGATCCTGGTCGATGCAGCCATGATCGCCCTGCATTTTATTCTGGGAGCGGATGTGCTTCCGCTTTCGGTTGCGGTCACTCTCGGTGCTATTGCAGCGGCCACCGCACCGGCGGCTACACTCATGGTCGTCAGGCAGTATAAGGCAAAAGGTCCGGTGACGGATCTGCTGCTTCCGATCGTTGCGCTGGATGATGCGGTCGGTCTGGTTGTTTTTGCGGTATCGTTTGGTATTGCGCAGGCGCTGGAGGGAGGAAAACTCAGCGTGATCTCTGTTGTGATAAATCCGCTGCTGGAGATCGTGCTTTCACTGTTGCTCGGTGCGCTCATGGGGGCGCTCCTCACTATTCTGGAGAAGCTTTTCTTCTCCAACTCCAACCGTCTTTCCCTCTCGATCGCTTTTGTCGTGATGACCATCGCGCTGTCGTCGCTCAGGTTTTCGTTTGGGGAGGTCGAGATCGCTTTCTCATCGCTTCTGGTTTGTATGATGCTCGGAACGGTGTTCTGCAACCTGAGCCCGTTCTCGCCGGATATCATGAGCAGGGCGGACAAGTGGACTTCACCGCTGTTCGCGTGCTTCTTCGTCATCAGCGGTGCGGGGCTCGAGCTCAGCGTATTCCGCTATCCCGGCACGGTGCTGATCGGTATCGTGTACATCGTGGTCAGGTGCCTGGGCAAATATTTTGGCGCGAGGATCAGCAGCGACGCCATGAAGTGCGGTGAGAATGTGCGCAAGTATCTGGGAATTACGCTGTTTCCCCAGGCCGGCGTTGCTCTGGGCATGGTGGTTACCGCGCAGGCGCTCGGCGGGGATGAGGCCTCACTCATTCGGAATATTATTCTGTTCAGCGTGATGATCTACGAACTTGTCGGCCCGATGATGACCAAGATGGCCCTCACCGCTGCGGGCGAGATCAGCGCAGTGGAACCCGAGAAGAGGACGAGGGATCGGTTTGCGCATCGGTAACGGAAACACACGGGGAAAACACACGGGGAAAACACACGGGGACGGTCCTTTTGTGTTTTCCCCGTGTGTTTTCCGTTGTCACACTCTGCTTGCACTGAGAAAATGGATATTGTATAATACAATCAAAATAAAAATAAATCAGGAGGAACTTAGTTATGAAGATTCTCGACACCAAATTTGTCAGAGGTTTTGTAAAAATGGCGGATGACGGATTCCAGCAGGGCTGGCACGAGAGGAACGGCGGTAATCTTTCCTACAGACTGAAAGAGAGCGAAGTGCACGAGATCATGCCTCGTCTCAACGATCATGCCAACTGGCAGCCGATCGGTACTTCTGTTCCGGGGCTGGCTAATGAGTTTTTCCTGGTTACCGGAAGCGGAAAATACTTCCGTAACATCATCGTGGACCCCGAGGCGACCATCGCCATCATCGAGCTGGATGACAAGGGCGAGAACTACAGGATCCGGTGGGGACTTGTAGAGGGCGGCAACCCCACAAGCGAGCTTCCCGCACATCTGATGAACCACGAGGTCAAAAAACGCGTGACCAACGGTGAGCACCGTGTTATCTATCACGCACACACCACCAATATCATCGCCCTGACATTTATCCTTCCGCTGAAGGACGAGATCTTCACCAGAGAGCTGTGGGAATCCGCAACCGAATGTCCGGTAGTGTTCCCGGACGGCGTGGGTGTTGTTCCGTGGATGGTTCCGGGCGGAAGAGACATCGCAGTGGCTACCAGCAAGCTGATGGAAGAGTACGACGTAGCGATCTGGGCTCACCACGGCATGTTCTGCTCCGGAAAGGACTTCGACCTTACCTTCGGTCTGATGCACACGATCGAGAAATCCGCCGAGATCCTGATCAAGATCTACTCGGTAAGGCCCAACAAGCTTCAGACCATCACCGCCGAGAATCTGCGCCAGGTGGCCGAAGGCTTCCACGTGACGCTGCCGGAGAGGTTCCTTTACGAGAAATAAATAAAACAGGAAATGGAACACGGGGACGGTTCGAGACCACCGGGCCAATGGGGACGTT
>CADCPK010000137.1 GCA_902803215.1 uncultured Lachnospiraceae bacterium | reverse complement strand
ACCACCTTCAGTCCCATTTCCTTCACAAGCTTTGCCGTATCCAGAATATACTCATATCCGATCAACGGTTCGTTGTAGGTAAATGCAACGCCGATATTTCCCCTTTTACGGTAATACTCCGCCGTCTGCGCCAGCTCTTCTGGGGAAAGAACGTCCGCCGTTTCCGCAAACCGGAACGCCTCATCCGACCACGAAATCTCATGGTTCTGGCAAAACGGGCATCGCAGATTGCAGCCGTAACTGCCGGCCGAGAGGATCAGACTCCCGGGATAAAACCGGTGGAGCGGCTTCTTCTCGATCGGATCGAGCGCCAGAGAAGTGATCCTGCCGTAATTGGCCAGATATATTTCTCCGTCCACGCATGCCCTTGCCCCGCAAAAGCCTGTCCCGCCATCATGGATTTCACAGTGCCTGAAACAAACATCACATCTTGCCATAGCGCCCTCCTAAATGTGTCGGACAACCTCAAATCGCTCCAGCGTATAATGATCGCTTTCCCTGATTCCGCCTTTTTTCATGGCAATCGCGACCTGCTCCTCGGGCGTGTCGACTCCATCCAGGTCGGGAAGAAGAAGCCCTCGTTTGTAGCCGCTGCTGACGATCACGCCATATCGTTTTACGTCCAGTTCATCAATAGAGGAAATTTTCTCCGGCTTTCCCAGCACATCTACGTTGATCTCCAGCCATTTCAGCTCATCCTCGGTGATCGGATCAAACCGCGGGTCCTTTGTCGCTGCGCTGATCGCATTGCGGATGATCTCCTGCGCGACATTATCTGCCGTCGGCGCTATCGTCCCGATGCACCCGCGCAGTTTTCCATGTTTATGAATAGAAACAAAAGCCCCGGCGCGTGTCTTCAGCATTTCCTCAGGAAGTCCTCCGGGAACAGAGATGGTTTTTCTGCTCTTCACATATGACTCCAGTGACTTTCTCGCGAGCCTAACATAATCGTCCGATTTATCGGCCTGCTCCGTCAATCGCTGTTCGGCTTCAACCAGAAAACGGTCAAGGAAGCATCTTTCCTTGTCTTCTCCCTCGGGATAGAACGTGCAGATTCCATACCCCACGCCGGTCACGTCCTGATGCGACAATGTCTCCGCTTTAACGGACACTCCATCAAATGCGCCGGCCATGATTACGAATGAGCGGTGTCCGCACTCGGCTGCTTTGTCGCAGAAATTCTCGTCGAATGACAGCAGTTCGCCAAACGCTGCCCGGCCGCAGACGTCCATGATCCGCTTGTCATATTCAGGCCCTTCCGGCGCATAACCGTACGGGCCATATGTCTGCAGCTTGTGCGAAAGATCCCCGCTGGCCACAAAAACTACTTTTCTGTTTACCGCTTCGGCAGCCTCCTTGATCATCATTCCCAGCCGGTAATGGTCGGTCAGCGGAAGCCCCGAAAGCCCGATCCGCACGATTCGAAAGCCGTCATATTTTTGACGGATGAACCATAACGGCACCATCGTTCCGTGGTCCAGCTTCGCATCCCGCTCCCCGAGTGTCCCTGCGGGGAAATGCTCTTCAACAGTCCGAAGGCAAATTTGGTCAACCAGTTCTTCGTCATATTCCTCGTTGAATTTGACCTGCCCTGCGCGAAAATCAGCAAACGAACCTCTTGCTCTTTTCCCGGGCGAAATGTGAAAATAATCCGAGTACATCACCGAGTGAGGGCTTGTGATCACGATCGTTTCGGGCTTTAATGCGGCAATCTCCTCCGCAACGCGCTCATACGCCCTCGTCGTCTCTGCAATCTGCTCCTCACTCCCCCGCCCGATTTCAGGAACGATCATCGGCGGGTGCGGCACCATAAATGCAGCTTGAACAGCCATAGATTTTTCCCCCCCTACGGTACTTGATACCACTATTTTTTTCTTAATAATACCATATGCGCCGACAGAAAGGTAGCGGTATTTATGAACAAACTATGAATATGTTCACAAAAAAATTTACGGTGCCTGCGTTCCGATAAACGCCCAGAACAGCAGCATCAGAATATTCTCCAGAAATACTGCTGCCGCAGCTTTCTCATAGTCCAAAAAAGCGAACGGTACGCGGAAGAACAAATAATCGGACATCCCGCTCTTGAGGAACAGATACAATCCGATGCCCGCGAGACCGCACATCACAACAGAAACGGCCATCTTAACCCCGTCCGTCAGCTTCAGCCTCGCAGCCATCATCGGCACATGCAGCCCCAGATGCAGTCCCATAAGGACGAAGGCCCAGTGTGACATGGAAAGATGCATCCTGCGGGCGAACGAAATCTTCGTCATTCCATAAAGGAAGGGCACTGCATGTCCGCTCATGGACATTCCGCAGAAGGCCGTCAGCGCAAACGACAGAAGAAGCAGCACATTCAGAACCGTAGTCAATATTCTGTATGCATTATACTTTCCTTTGAAAATCGCGCCGTACCATCTTCTGTTCAGGATCTGATGAACAATGACAAGCACTGTCATGCCTATGCCGATCCACTCGTGCAATACTTCGTCGGTCACCTGATAAGCCATAAGGCATAGCAGGAGGACGGTCATGCAAGCATCAACTGTCCGTTTTATCATCATGTTATTCTGTTTCTTCCCCTGCATGCTGCCGTTCTCCCCACGTTTACTGCAGACTATCTATCCACGACTGATTTCTGCCTGCTGTCTGTACGATTTTTTCACTCATTTTTTCTCCTCACTTTCCGATCTTCCGGTCTCCCGTCGACCAGACATGTTTCTTCTCCGCGTCGGCTCTTTTATTCTGTGCCATCACTCCGGCAAGAGGATGAGGAACGTACGGCTCTTCCAGATATCTGAGCTCTTCCTCTGTAAGCTCCAAATCCACTGCCCTGGCTGCGCCTTCAATATGTGTAAGCTTTGTGGCGCCGACCACGTCCTCGCGCTTTGCGAAATCCCGAAGCGCACGCCCGACGTACTGCTCGCTGGTTCCGCTCTGGTAGGCGATGGCCGTGTCATAAAAATTCACACCCAGGTCCAGGCCTCGCTTGATGATCTCTCTGGAGTGCTCTTCGTCCAGGGTCCAGCTGTGCTGTCCTCTGCCCGCATCACCAAATCCCATACATCCCATGCAGATGCGGGACACGTTCAAATCTGAATTGCCAAGCTTTGTATACTGCATATGAACCTCCTCCCTTGCAACATGTTTTGCTGCAGATGCTTGTTTTAAGGATGCCTCACAGGTATCCTGCTTCCTCTCTTTTTTCGTATACTGCCTTTACAAAAGTTTGAGCAGACAGCTGTTCGTTATCTCAAAACAAGACTGATAGGTATAATCCACATTCGCATTCTTCATCGCTTCCCGCTGCTTATCCGTGACAGCCGTGTACGGGTAGATGCCAAACATGAATGGGAAAAAGATGTAGATGAAGTTCTGAATCTCCTCCCCCGACTTCTCCTTACAGAACTTTTCAAGGAGCCTGCGCATGTTCTTCATAGACTCCCCGTAGGCCACTTTAAAAGAGGTAAGGAGTTCCGGGCGGCTGTTTGCCTCCATATCATAGTTGTTCATCGACATGAGCTTTAAAAGCTGTTCCCTGTTTGCTATGGACGCTGCGATTTTCTCCGAGAGTTCCTTCTTAGTAAGCGCTTCGTTGTCCGTATAAATACTCTCTAATTCTTCATTCCAACGGTCATATTCTCTTTCATACAGCGCAAGGAAGATCTCCTCCTTCGTCCTGAAGTAGTTATAGATCGATGTTCTTGTAAACGACGTCACGCTGCCTATCTCCTTCAGCGTGATATCTTTGAAGCTCATCGTCTGATATAGCTGCTCGCAGGCGTTTATTATCTCCTCTTTCCTTGCCGCAGTCAGTTCAGGTGATCCCTT
>CADCPK010000136.1 GCA_902803215.1 uncultured Lachnospiraceae bacterium | reverse complement strand
CAATAAGCTGTTTCCTACGCTGAAGAATCTGGATGTCAATACAGAGACGCCGATAAAGAAAGCTATTGTAAAATCTACCTTCGAGGATGCAAACCAGTATATGAAGGACGGTGTGCTTCTTAGGCAGGTTCTTAATATCATCGACAGCGTAGACTTCGGTGACTACGAGGAGAGTCATGCGTTCGGAGACATTTATGAGGCAATCTTGAAAGAGCTGCAGAGTGCAGGCTCCGCAGGCGAGTTCTATACCCCGCGTGCGGTGACGGACTTCATGGCTGAAATGATCAAGCCGCAGATTGGGGAATCCATGGCGGATTTTGCCTGCGGAACCGGTGGATTCCTTGTGAGTTGGATAAAGAGACTTCAGGATAAAGTCGTAACGACGGAAGACGCCGAGGCCTTCGGAAGCTCCGTCTATGGCATCGAGAAGAAACAGTTTCCGTACATGCTCTGTGTTACCAACATGCTCCTTCACGGGATTGACGTACCGCGGGTGTACCACGAGAATTCTCTTCTTCGAGATCTGCTCGACTATACAGAGAAGGATCAGTTCGATGTAGTGCTCATGAATCCGCCATACGGCGGGTCGGAGAAAAACGACGTGAAGAGCCACTTCCCGACCGATCTGGCAAGCTCCGAAACGGCGGATCTGTTTATGAGCGTCATCATGTACCGACTGAAGCAGGGCGGCCGCGCGGCGGTTATTCTTCCCGACGGATTTTTGTTCGGAACCGATAATACGAAGGTGGCGATCAAGAAGAAGCTGTTGAGCGAGTATAACCTGCATACTGTGATCAGAATGCCGGGATCGGTGTTCTCGCCGTATACATCCATCACTACAAATATTCTGTTCTTTAACCGTGAAGGGGCTACAAAGAATGTGTGGTTTTACCGCATGGATATGCCTGAGGGCTACAAGCACTTCTCAAAGACAAAACCGATGAAGGGAGAACACTTTGACGGGGTGTGCGCCTGGTGGGAGAACCGGACCGAGATCAAGGACACGGACACAGACAGCTTTAAGTCAAAATGCTACAGCGCGGCCGAGATCGCGGAGGGGAATTATAATCTTGACCTGTGCGGGTATCCGCACGAGGAAGAGGAGATTCTGCCTCCGAAGGAACTGATCCAGCAGTATCAGGAGAAGCGGGCCAGCTTGAACGCTGATATTGATCGAATTCTCGCCAAGATCACAGACATCCTCGGTATAGGGGGTGAGTGAGATGATGACGGCGGAACAGCTGAAGAATTCGATACTGCAAATGGCGTTGCAGGGGAAATTAGTTCCTCAGGATTATACAGATGAACCGGCACAGAAGTTGTTGAAACGTATTCGTGAAAAGAAGAATACACTTATTAATAATAAAGTAGTACCTAAAGACAAAAAGATGGCAGAAGTGTCAGAAGATGAACAATTATTCGATATTCCCGAAAACTGGGTGTGGACACGAATCGGAGAACTGTTCCAACATAATACAGGTAAGGCACTTAACGGGGCGAACAAGGAAGGGATAATACTTCCATATATTACTACTTCAAACTTGCACTGGAATCGATTTGAACTGGATAATTTGAAGGAAATGCCGTTCACTAAAGCAGAAATGGACAAGTGTACCGCTGTAAAAGGTGATCTATTGGTTTGTGAAGGCGGCGATTATGGAAGAGCAGCTATTTGGAATTATGACTTTGATATTCGGATTCAAAACCACGTACACAAATTAAGAGCCTATGAAAAACTGTGCACGGAATACTTCTATTATGTTTTCAACTTTTTGAAAAGTACTGGCCAAATCAAAGGGAAAGGAATAGCGATACAGGGATTATCCTCCGGAGCGCTGCATAATTTACCGGTTCCACTACCTCCTCTACGAGAGCAGTATAGGATTGTAGAAAAGATTCATGAGGTCTTACCTGAGTGGAATAAGTACGAAGCCGCCTCCACAAAGCTTAATACGCTCAACGCCTCGTTTCCAGAGATGATGAAGAAGTCGATTCTTCAGGAAGCGGTGCAGGGAAAGCTGGTACCACAGGATCCGAATGATGAGCCCGCAAGTGTGCTGCTGAAGAAAATTGCCGAAGAGAAGAAGAGGCTTATTAAGGAAGGGAAGATAAAGAAGCAGAAACCGTTGCCTGAGATCACAGACGATGAGATTCCGTTCGAGATACCAGAGGGCTGGGAATGGGTGAGACTGGGCAATATTTTAAGACTATTAACCGATGGAACGCACAAAACTCCACACTATGTTCCTTCTGGTGTTCCTTTCATTTCAGTGAAGGATATGAGCACAGGGCAAGTATCATTCTCTAATACAAAGTATATAACTGAAGAAGAAGCAAGAGAACTAAACACACGTTGTAATCCGGAAAAAGGGGATATACTTCTTTCTAAAGTTGGAACTACAGGAATTCCGGCTACTGTAGAGACAGATAGACTGTTTAGCTTGTTTGTTAGTGTTGCTTTATTAAAATTTAACTCAAATTTGATTCATCCGGATTATTTAAAATATATGATTTGCTCGCCTGTGGTACAAAAACAGTGTGCTGAAAACACGCGAGGAGTGGGAAATAAAAACTGGGTAATGCGAGATATTGCAAATACTGTGGTCCCTATTCCACCTTATGAAGAGCAAGCTAGAATTGTCCGGGAATTAGAACGCATCCTACCACAGTTTATTGTCCTTGAGCGTAGTATGAGAAAAAGGTGAGAGGCTTCTTTGAGAAGTACTTCGGCCTCGGCATCGCGATGAAACCGAAAGCAAAATATCCCGAGCCGAAAGTGAGGCTATCTATGGTGGCTGAGGAGAGGACTCCGTTTGGAAAATAGTGAGGTCATAATAAAGCCTGTGAATATGAGAGAGGTGTAGCTGCTTGAATACTGATAATCTTCATGAACTGATCGATCGTTACGAATCAAAGATAGATAAACTATATAATGAGGAGCACGATGAGCTTTTTAAGTGGCGAGCCATGAAAACATGGAGAGACGAATGGTTTAAACCTGAAACAAGCTTTTCGTCCTTTGCCGAGCGTTTTGCGGCAGCCAAGAAAGACTTCTTACTATTCATTGACAATAGCCGAATGCATCCGTCTTCCGGAGTTCTTAAACTATGGGAAAAAGAACCTGACACGGTTGAGCATCTGTTTAAAGATGTTCTTTTTGCTGACTCCGGGTGTGATACCGATACTGCACAGAACCATATGGATCATTTCCTGGATGAATACGATAGTCTGTTGAAGAAATATTATCCGAGGAACTGGTCATACAAACAAGACAGGCATTCCGCCTCAGTGTTTATGGCCATGAATGAGCCGACTTTCAACTATGTTTATAAAAGCAATGAAGCCCTTACTATGGCAAAATATGTCGATTTCGGTTTTGATATCGGTGCCGGTAAGAGCTTCAGCCTTAAGAATTATTATCGTTTGGCAGATGAGATTGTTGCAGCTCTAAGAGAACATGGCAGTATGTTGGAGAAGCATTTTGAACGGCTGCATGCAGGAGATTATTATATTGATGACAGTCTCCATCTTCTTGCATTTGACCTCATGTACTGCTGTCGGACATACAACTATTACAAGGGGCTGGTTATGCCTTCAACCGGAAAGACCATCAAACGCGGAAAGACCGGCGGCGCGGCTAATGCAGAGGAGCTTGCGGCATTGACAGCGACAAAAGAAGCAGAACGGGCAGCTAAAGTAGAAGCGCTGGAGCAGGAAATAATAGAGCTGGAAAAAAGCTGTGACGGCTGCAAGGATATTTCACTACTCGGTGTGGAGGTTACACAAACCCGATATGGTATAGGTACGGTTATAAGGCAGGAAGTGAATAAGGTCACAGTTTGCTTTGCCGACGGTGTTGAGAAAACATATACTCTGGATAAGAAGTACCCGGCGCGTCCACGATTCGAAAATGATGAACAGATTGTAGAGGCATTTACCGTATATGGACAAGCAGTCGAACGGATCAGGAGCATTCGAAGAGAAATAGAGCAGCTCCAGTTTAATAATTCTTAAAAGGTCGGGCCGATTCTATATTGAGTCGGCCCTGTCTTCTATAGTTCCCATAAATGCCGCTTTCGGTGCAAAAGGAACGTTGAAGTGATATCCGCTCTTATTCATGGTCAGAAGTTTTACCATCAACATGTTCACGTTGATTTCCAGCATGGAGGCGATTCGGATAACATCATACCCCTCCCGCAGCAGCTCAAGCAGTTCTTCATCATCGATCAGAATGTTGGCGGCAAACTGGTTAGCTTCCAGTTCCCGCTGATCGGTGATATCAAAAATTTCCATTTCTACGAGATAGTCCCGTTTGGTAAGTGCATCCTTGTGGAGCAGAAGATGGCCAAGTTCGTGGGCGCAGGTCATTCGCTGCATCTGCAGGCTCATATTTCGGTTGATGAAAATGAAAGAATTATTCAGGTAAATCTTACAGAATCCTTTCTGCTTTTTAGTATTAATGAACTTCACATAGCACCCGAGAAGCTGAGCCAGTCGGAACGGATCCCTGGTATTGTGCCTCTTGATTAGCTTCTCGGGTATGCTAAAAATTCTCTCGTCCATTCATGATCCCCCGTTTGTTACACGTCAGAGGATTCCTCATTCCTATAACGCTTATTGATATACTTGCGGTTATTCTTCTTGGCCTACCAGTATGCCTCCTGCATGGCGCGCATGATCTTGTCCATGTCTTCTTCCTCAATTTCTCCCCCCGTTGCGAGCAGTTTGAAATCACCAACCAGATTGATGCCGCCAATGCAGCGGTGCTTTCGCGTAAACTCCTGCAGATGGCAAACGGAGCGATCTATAATGCGGACAAAGAGGTCAGGGAGATTTACAGACAGAAACTTCTGAGGTTGGAAGATCTGATCGAGCAGGCCAACGGACAGAATGTTCTGGTGGCATACTGGTACGGCCATGATCACGATTGGATCAAAGAACATCTGACGGATAAAGGTTACCGACCGCGAGACATCAAGACAGATGCGGATATTACCGACTGGAACGCGGGGAAGATCAACATCGGTCTGATCTCTCCTGCGAGCGCGGGTCACGGACTGAACATCCAGAATGGTGGTCACATCCTGATCTGGTTTTCCATGATCTGGTCGCTGGAGATGTAACAGCAGACAAATGCCAGACTGTGGAGGCAGGGCCAGACGCAGGTGGTGACGGCACATCACATTGTTTGCTGGGATACGGTCGACGAGGATGTGCTGAAAGCACTGGAGCAGAAAGACACCACGCAGCAGAATCTGATCGCAGCCGTGAAGGCAGAGGTTAAGAGGAGGTAAGTGCCATGAGCATTATGTGGAAGTATCTGGATAAAAGAACCGCGACGATCGCAGCCATTAAGGACTACGAGAACATGCAGTTCATTATCGAGAACACGGACGATGAAATTGCAAAGCAGAAGGACAAGATGGTCGGGATTGCATCACCGAGGTATGACGGAATGCCGCACTCCCACAATCCGAACACTGCCGAGGACCGCATCATCAACGGCATCGAGGAGATCGATATCCTGAAGGAACGTTACAGGCAGGCGGTCGAATACATGGAATGGTTTGAACCTGCATGGGATCAGCTGACGGAAGACGACAGGTACGTGCTGGAGACCTTCTACGGCGATTCGAATGCGTACGGCAGCAATGCCGGTTACTACATCGCATCGTATTTTGGAGTCGAGCAGACAAGTGCCTATAAGCGGAAGAACCGTGCACTGGATCGTTTGACCGTGCTGCTGTTCGGGAAAGAGTGAAAAATAAGGCACAGGAGCTACCCTGTGCCTTATTATTAGGTTGTCTGATTTTTAAGCATTCGGATCAAGTCGTTCCTGTCCCACAGGATAATATTGTTATTGTCTGCAAGTGTTTTTGCCTGCGTGGTATAGAACGAGTTTGTCATAACCCCGCCTACATGTGTCTTATATATACTCCTGCTGGCAATAACCTCCTGTACTGCATGCAGACCGATCGAAGACTCGTACCGCTTACATTGTATAACATATTTGATTCGATCTTTTTCCGCGAGGATATCACCGCCGTAATCACCGCTTGCTTTTGTCACAGAGACATTAGAGAAACCATTATCTCTAAGTAAATTTGAGCAAAATTCTTCGAATTCGATTCCAGACATTTTATCAATAGATTCGAGGTCATGGACTCTTTTCGGTTCATGTTCTTCATCAAATAAATGACGGATCCATCCCGGAGATCTTACGGTAAGAAAACTATCCAAGCGCCCCAAACTGAGATGCTTTCTTTCATACATAGAAAAAGCGATCACGGATATTCCGAATCTATTGCAGTAGGGAAGAATAGATTCCAGAATACTGCAAAGATTGATATCTTCGGATATGTCTCTGATTTCACGGAAAAAGACCACAACATTAGCCATAAATGGAGGTTTCTTATCCCCTTCGAGATTTTGAAGTTCTTCAATTTTGTCATTGTATGCATTAATGTCTCTGACTCCATATTCAGTGCATGTCTTAGTCCTGGATGATAATTCTGCGGACAACCAATTCAAAGCGCCTTCTACTTTTTTCTTCTCCTTAATAACGGGCAAAAATAAATTGGGCAGGCTGGAATAGAGGTCCAATATTCCTGCTTCGTCTATTATAACCAGCTTTACTTTTGAAGGGGAGCAACGAGTGAATATCTCATCTAATAAAACGAAAGGGTCATCATAGTTTGTTTTAGGGACCAGCACGTTACCAACATCTTTAATGATTTCAATACTTCTGTCGGAAAAGGATACCTCTTTATGAAGCTTTTCATTAATGGTAGATATTAGCTCTTCCTCTGAGATAGGTTCTTCTGGGAGAGTATTTTTCAATGCAGGATTTGTTGAGCCCGGATCTCTTTTAAGAAGATGCGGAAAATCCTCTTCCTCTAGATGATGCTCAAACTGTTCTGCTGTCATAATTACTTTTCTGGGTTTGGTTCCTTCTTCCGGGCCTACCACTCCCGCATCGGCTAGTTGGTCCATTAGTCTGGCTGCCCTGTTAAAGGGTATTTTGAACATACGCTGAAGCATACCAATGGAAGCCTTGTCCTTATCTATGATCAGCTTGCCGGCCTCGGCAAAATATGCATCTCTATCATTAACTGAGGATCCAAAAGGACTGGCTAATGGCTGCCATCTATTGCCTGGTTCAAAAGAGTTGTTTAAGAGAGGTTGAGCATTAAAGTACTTGGTTTCACTCTCGCTACGAGATTCTGATGTTCTCTGACTTTTGCCAATTGCACTTATTACCTGATCTTTGTTTTTGGAAGAATCTTTCTCACTATAAATTGCCTGCTTTCTCTTTTCTAATGCTTCTAATCTTTCAAGCCGATCTAATTCGCGAATCTCCTCAGGGGTTGGGGGCGCTAGATGTTTTTCGATTTCCTTATCATTTTTGTTATTGAAAAGTTTTGAAAAAATGCCCATCTTAATTCTCCTATTCAATGAACTTATTCATTCGTATTTATTATCGCACAAGCCAAAAAGAAATTAAAGAGTTTCATTGATAACGATCTCTGTGTGTAAAATCGCGGAAGATTGGACTGGCGGTTTGTGCTACACTTAGATCGTGAAAAGATGCCTCGGAGAGAACAGGCCCTTCGGGGTTTTGTTTTGAGGAGGACAGAGCGATGCCATTCAAACCAAAGGTTCCCTGCCGACATCCCGGGTGTGCCGCGCTGGTTCCTTCGGGAACCAAGTACTGCGAGGCTCACAAACGAGTGCACCCCGAGGAGATACGGTCCCCCGCGGCCAGAGGGTACACGGCAGCATGGAGGAAAGCAAGGAAGGAGTTCTTGCAGGCGCATCCGTTGTGCGAGGAGTGTCTGAAGCAGGGACGATACACGAAGGCCACTGACGTTGACCACGTGAAGGCTCACAGAGGTGACGAGAGCCTGTTCTGGGATCGGAGTAACTGGAGGAGCTTGTGTCACAGCTGCCATTCTAAGAAGACTGCGCGGGAAGATCGGTGGATAGAGTATAAGTATTGAGAAGGACGTTGACCCTGTTATGCAGAGGAATTATAATAATGCTGTAGCTTATCAGGACATAGAGGGAAAACTACAGTATGATACAAGATTATAAGTATACTTATACCGTGCTGAAAGATGGAACGGTAGAGATTAATGAATGGTGGGGTGAGGATGCGGAACTGGAAGTGCCGGGGAAGCTGTATGGATGTACTGTGACGAGAATCGGGGAGGACGCTTTTTCCAGTTGCAATAGTCTGAGAAGCATTACTTTGCCGAAAGGATTATTAAGCATTGGGGACGATGCATTTAGTTGTTGCGTCAACTTGAGCAGCATTTTGTTGCCGGAAGGAATAACGAGTATTGGGGATAGAGTTTTTTTCATATGTAAAGGTCTAAGCAGCATTACACTGCCGGAAGGAATAACGAGCATTGGGGAGAGCGCATTTCAATCCTGTCACAGCCTGAGTAACATCAAGCTGCCGCAAGGATTAACAAGCATCGGGGATAGCGCATTTTTCTTGTGCGATAGTCTGAGTAGCATCAGTTTGCCGGAAGGGTTAACAAGCATCGAGGATGGCACATTTGCCTCTTGCAACAATCTGAGCAGCATCAGTTTGCCGGAAGGGTTAAAAAGTATAGGGAATAGCGCATTTTCCAATTGCGAAAGTCTGAGCAGCATCAGTTTGCCAGAACGGCTAACAAGCATTGGGGATAATGCATTTTCCTATTGCAGCAATCTGAGAAAAGTAACATTGCCAGATAGTATTGAAATAATGGGCTATAATCCATTTCTCGGCGATATCATTACTATTTCTATTTCGCCAGATCACCCTTATCTGGCTATGATTGACGGTGTACTGTTTAGCAAATCGGATAAGAGGTTGATTTATTTTCCAAATACAAAAAAGGAGTATGTCGTACCAAAGGGAGTACGGATCATTGGATATCAGGCATTTTACGATTGCAATAAGCTGAGCAGTGTCATGGTGCCAGAAGGGTTAACGAGCATTGAAAATCATGCATTTACTTCTTGTATTAGCCTGAGCAGCATCACGTTGTCGGAAGGGTTAACAAGCATTGGAGATTTAGCATTTAGCCTTTGTAAAAATCTGAGCAGCATAACGCTGCCGGATAGTGTCGAGTCAGTAGGAATAAATCCTTTTAGAGAGGTCAACACCACTATTTCTGTTTCTCCGCATCACCCATATTTGGCTGTGGTTGACAGTGTGCTGTTCAGTAAACCAGATAAAAGACTAATTTATTGTCCACTCAAAAAAGAAGATTATGTTGTGCCGGAAGGAATACAGATCATTGGGGATTATGCATTTTTCGCATGTAGAGAACTGAGCAGTATTATGCTGCCGGAAGGAATAACGAGTATCGGAGATGGAGCATTTGAAAACTGTGACAACTTGAGTAGTATCACGCTGCCAGAAGGAATACAGTTCATTGGAAGCTATGCATTTCATGGATGTTCTAACCTGACAATTACTGTTACTCGTGGGTCTTATGCGGCAAGTTATTGTAAAAAAAATGGCCTAAGCTACACATACCCTGACGCTAACGACTGGCTGAACAGCTGAGGCAACTTGAGAATAACTACTGATGTATTGACTGGCGGAATAGCTGTGAGGTTGGTTCTGGTGGCAGAAGGCATTGTGTATAGTACACAACGGGGCGGGTAAAATCTCTACAGGTTTGTGCAAAATTACCGCCGCCCCCTCTCGCATGCATTTCCGCGAATTTCATAGGGCGGGGGTGTACGCCTCCGCAAAATATAACCAAATATTTGAGAACCCGCATAAATTCGGGAACTGTTCTCAATTTCAAAGCAGTGTTGATGACGAAATCAACGCTGCTTTTTTCATGCCCGCGAAACGAGACTTTCGTGGACAGTCCCGAGTTTCGTGGACAGGAGGAGTTATGCAGGATTTTGAAACTCCCGACATTTCGGAATTCATCGAGGCCTGCGCGAAACGATTCTGTCCGGAATGCGGAAACCCAATCATAAGAAACCAAACAGGCAGGCCCAGGAGTTTCTGCTCGGACAGATGCAGGTGGGCTTTTGATAAGCGTGCAAAGCGCAGAAAGGTGAAGGAGAATGAAAACAGCAGAACTGAAGGTACTCCCGGTGAAGGACCTGAAACCTGCGGAGTACAATCCGCGTAAGAAGCTGAAGCCCGGGGATAAAGAATACGAGAAGATCAAGAACTCGATCGAGGAGTTCGGATTTGCCGATCCGCTGGTGGTGAATTCGGACATGACGGTCATCGGCGGACATCAACGACTGACCGTTTCTATCGATCTGGGATACACCGAGGTGCCCTGCGCCGTGGTCGATGTCGACAAGAACAGAGAGAAGGCTCTCAACATCGCGCTCAACAAAATCACGGGTGCGTGGGATGAGAACCTGCTGGCTGATCAACACGCTCTCCAAAGAGGGCGAGATGCTCATGACACTCTTTGCCGCCTTCGGACAGGCGGAGTGCGAGGGAGCGAGGATGCATACGCTGATGTCCCTGAAACGCAGGTTCGATGAGGGCAGGCCGCCCCGCAGGCTGGAGAAGTCGATGGGCTACAGCAAGGGAGAAGACGGTGAATTCTATCCCGATGAGTACGCACCACTGGTGCTGGAAATGTTTGAGATGGCAGCGGACGGTTACACGGCGGAACAGATCACCAACTACCTGAACGCTGAGGGCATCAAGAACCACAATGGTTGTGCCTTCCATCGTAAAAGTGTAACGCGTCTTCTTCGCAATCCCGCTTATAAGGGAGATTTCATTGCGCAAAGGTATTTCGTCAACGAGGACAGGCATCTGGTGAAGAACACCGGTGAGAAGCCTATGCTTTACATCGAGGACGACCACATCCCTATTGTTACCCGAGAACTCTGGGACAAGGCACAGGAAACATTGAATGCCGCCACCTACAAGGTCGCTCCGACCGTCAGCAAACCGATGATTCTGAATGACGAAAACTATCCATACAGGCATCAGCTTTTCTGCGCCGGGTGCGGACACAGGCTCCAAAGGGCCGTCCGTGCCTGGCGCGTTTTGTGGGAGTGCAGAGGAAAAGCACGGTTTACACGAGACTTCTGTGATGGCGTGACGGTCACCGATGACGAGATACGCTCGTGGCTGCCGCTCCCCGAGGGCGGGCATTACGTGTTTCCCATCACGGAGAAGGGTAAAATCATCGGGCACGATCATATGCCCGAGGAAGAGTGGGAGAAGGACCACAGGAAGAAGATCCGCTTGCCTGCTGGAACAGTTCCTGAGCTGAACGAAGAGAACTATCCATACATGAACCGCATCTTCTGCAAATACTGCGGTTCTCGCCTGCGTAGGATCATAAGCAATGCAGGAAAGGTCACATGGATTTGTGACGAGCTCAGCCGCAACGGAAAAAGGCATGTAAGGGCATCAGGATACCTGACGAGAAGCTGAAGCCGCTGGCAAAGATGAAAGGCGATTTTTACATTGGAAAGGAGAAGGGCAATGGCACGGAAAGTTACGGTTATTCCCGCAAACCCGATAAACGGAAATAAGGACAAGAAAGGCAACGGAAAGAAGATCAGAGTGGCGGCAAATTGTCGCGTCAGTACAGATCATGAGGAGCAGGAGGGTTCCTTCAAGAACCAGGTCAATTATTACACCGAGATGATTGCCAAGAATCACGAATGGGAGTCTGCAGGGATTTTCGCTGATGACGGTATCTCGGGGACGGGCACGAAGAAGCGCAGCGGTTTTATGGACATGATCGCTGCCTGCGAGAATAAGAAGGTCGATCTTGTGAACACCAAGAGTATCTCACGATTTGCCCGGAACACGGCATACAGTCTGAACTACTGCCGAAAGCTAAAGAACCTCGGTGTACCCATCATCTTCGAGAAAGAGTCCATAAACACGATGGAGGCATCAGGGGAATTGATGTTCACGATTTTGAGCAGTCTGGCTCAGGAGGAGAGCAGGAATATTTCGGAGAACACTGCATGGGGAATAAGGTCCAAATTCCAACGGGGTATCCCGCACATTAACACCGAGTTGCTGCTCGGCTATGACAAAGATGCCGACGGTAATTTGATCATCAACGAGGAGCAGGCCGCAGTTGTTCGGCGGATTTATCGTGATTTCCTCGAGGGATGGACACCCTCGGAGATCAGCCGTAGACTCAACACAGAGGGCGTGCCGGGGGTGCACGGTACGGTGAACTGGCACTCCTGCACCATAGAGCAAATGCTCCGTAATGAGAAGCACGTAGGCGATCTCCTGATGCAGAAGACATACACTGCCGATTTTTTGACGAAAACACAGGCGGACAACAACGGAGACCTGGAACAGTACTTCATTAAGGATGACCATCCCGCCATTATTCCCAGAGAGGAATGGGAAGCAGTGCAGATCGAGCTTGCGCGGAGAGAGAACTTCCGTCAGAGGCACGGCATTCGTACAGGTGGCAGCAGCACAGATGATTGTTTCTACTCTCGTGTTTTCTGCGCACATTACGGAGGGAAGTTCATTCGAAAAAACTGGAGAGGCAACCGGGCAGCGTTTTGGAAATGCGAAAACGCCGAGAAGAAGAACGACCACACTTGTAATGCAGAGATTATCCAAGAGGAGATTCTGCGGCAGGCAGTGGTTATTGCATGGAACAGTCTGGTCGAACAGCGGGATGAGCTTCTCCCGCGCTGGGAGCAGATGGCCACTGGCGGAGATGCGCTTCAAAGGTACAGGGCACGAATGATGATGACCATCACTGCCGAGGGTAGGCTCGACGTTGAGGTGCCTGAGCTGACCCGCTCGGTGCTGGAAGAGATTACAGTGCACTCACCCACGGAGCTAACGGTGGCATTTCTTGATGGAAGTGAACGTCGTATCAGGATTTGAACATTTGCCCGAAGGAGCAGAAACGCTTCCTCGGGCATTTTTTTGTAGGGGAACATTATGGAAAAGGGATATCTTTTGTGCTTTTTGAGGCCTTCACAGGGTTTCACCGGATTCGACAAAAGTTCCTATGGACTATTTTTTCAGCCGGCGTTACTATGATAGTATCGTAGGATTATCCCTATTTCCGGGTGGATACAAGGGATGGTTTGTGATAATATAGAATTAACGAAAGGACTTTTGCATAGATGGATGAAAAATCAAAGAAAGCGCAGAAGCAGATGGCTGAGAGACTGCTTGAAGCCTCTGAGGATAAGGTAAACCGCAACATTAAGGATTCTGTGTTTTGCGACTTGTTTGGCAGGCAGGAATATCTGTATCAGCTTTATCAGGTGTTACATCCGGAGGACACAGAAACTGAAATCGATGATCTGACGATAGTAACACTGAGCAGAATCATTTCCCGAAGTATCTATAATGACCTCGGCTTCCTTGCGGGAAACCGGCTGATGGTTCTTGTGGAGGCGCAGTCCACGTGGTCGGAAAACATACTTGTTAGGTTCCTCATGTATCTTGGGGAGACCTATCATCGGTACATTAAGACGAATGGCCTTAAGATTTACAACGAAAAGAATGTCGAGATTCCCAAACCGGAGCTGTACGTTGTGTTTACCGGGGAAAGAGATGAAAAGCCTGAGACCATATCTCTCAGGAAATGTTTCTTTAACGACGAAGATTGTTGTGTTGATGTGGAGGCAAAGGTAATTTACGACAGCCGGAAAGGCGATATCATCAACCAGTATATAACGTTCAGCAAAGTTTTTGATGAACAGTACAGGCGCTATCCGGGAGACAGAACAAAAGCAGTACAGGAAACCATCAGGATCTGTTTGGAGAGGAATGTGTTAAAGGAATATTTGGAGAGAGAGGAGGCGGCAGCTGTTATGTTCACATTTGCAGATCAGGTTGAAGCGATGAATGAAGCGTTATCAGAGGAGAGAGTGGAAGGAGAGAACAGACTGGCGGATCTAATAACTAAATTATTCGCTTCCGGACGTGGAGATGAAGTGGAGAGAGCAGCAAAAGATGAGAACTTTAGAAAAGGCCTGTTTAAAGAGTTTCATATCCTCTGATGATTGTGAAACTTCCACGTTTTTTTAACTCTTGATAATGAAACTGACGGTAGTCTTTTCCGGTGAAAGTGAGCGTCATATCATAATTTGAACGATGCACTGAGTTAAGCCCGAGGGAGTCAGGTAGACTTCTTCGGGCATTTCCTTTCCCAGGGGTGGATTACTTCAAAAAGGGGGTGGCTTTCTCGAAAAGGGGGTGGCTTTCCTGAAAAGGGGGTGGAATCACAAAACGCATTCTAAACTTTTACACTTTTCATTGCAATGTTACTCAGACGGCCGTGTTAGTAGCAATTGCAATCCCGGTTTTCACAACACAGTTGGAGAAGAGCCGTGAGGCTACTGATATGTCCAACCTGCGTGCTGCTTATGCAGAGGTTATGGCTGAGTATCTGTCCAATGGCGCGATTGTAGATGATGAGCATCCTTGCACTGCTAAAGTTACTGCTCGCCAGACACAGGCTAATTGGCAGAACGCTGCAAACGGGACGTTGCTTGTACGCGTGAATGGAGAAGAAGCGAAAGTAACTGTACCGGCGAAGGTTAATGGTGCAGAATGGACAATTACGATTGATCCTACTTTAGCTGAACTCATCAAGGTTAGCTAAATAATACCGCAATAATTGAATAATCCCCCCACCGCCTCCTCTCCGGGAAAGAGAGCGCGGTGGGAAAGCGAACAAAGGCCCTGTCCTCACATGAGGATGGGGCTTTTTATTAAAGCAACATACTTGCCAACGAAATACAAAAAAAGTGTATACTATGCAACCAGAGAGATAATAGTAACGCAAGGAAGCCTGTCTCGAAAGAGGCAGGCTTCTTTTGACCTAATAGATTCGTTGCGTTGTTAGAGATTACTGAATAAGGTATTAGAAAAGAAAATGCTTGATATTCCCATGAAGTTGTGATAGACTAACTATAGTTGCATATGACAAACTATGATAAGCCCTAAAAAGGAGGATAACATGAAACGTTTTTTGGCAACACTACTTTGCGTTACCCTGCTCCCTGCTGTACCGGCATATGCAGAGGAGGATCCTGCTGCAGCGGCAGAAGCCCTTTTGCAAGACGTCAAAGGCACATACGACGAATTGTTCGATGTAATTACCGCTCCCGAGTATGATCAGCTGTGGTTGGACAACTGCATCGACGTACTTGGAGAGGAGATGGCCCCGGACGCAGCCGAGATGCTCAAAACAGTTTGCAATGGCGACCTTTATGGACAGGAAGCTATTGATGCCTACGGAGATGGTTCTGATGGGATGCAGTTTGACTGTGGATTTATCAACGGTGTATCTCAGATCGTTTTTGACGGAAATACTATAAGCGGTCTTGATGAGAACGGAGAGGAGCTGTTCAGCCACGAGTACTCTTTTTCCCGCGAAGCTTCTCTGATGGAAGGGATGATGGATGGCTATCTGTACGAAACTGCTGACGAGGATGCCGGAGAATTCAAGTATTTCTTCCTTCTCCCGGATACCCCCGAAACAACCTATCATATTGAATTTCGCTACGGAAGCAATGCGGACGACCTGGAACTCTACAACGAGGGACCGTATGCTTACTGGTTGGCTGCCGGTATTCTTGCCGACAGGGATGAGCAGATGATCACAGATGTCATCAATCTTTTCTGCAGCGAAAATCTGGCTGAGATGGAAGAAGAAGCAGATGCGGAAGCTGCTGAGACAGTAGACGCGGATGGAGAAGCAGCCGGTGAAGAGGAGGCAGCAGACGAGGCGGCCACAGACGATGCCGCATGATTTGTTGACATTCCCTCCTCTCCGGAAAAGAGAGCGCGATGGAAAAGCGAACAAAGGCCCTGTCCTCACATGAGGATGGGGCTTTTTAAATTGTTGACCATGTTGCACATGAAAGACAGGGGACGGTTCTCTGTCTTATAGACGTAAGTGCTATGAATACTTTCCGTTTCGACAAAACCTTCTATGGATTAACCCTTCCTGTTTCGGTACAATATAAACGTAGACAAATACGGCTTCAACTCCAATCCCGGGTGGATATCGAGGACGTTTTGTGGTAAAATAATATTAACGAAAGGATTCCTGCATAGATGGATTTGGAATTAAAGAAAACGCAAAAACGGATGGCCGAAAAGTTATGCATAATGACAATTTCTATTACTGCAAAAGACCCGGGAAACTAAATTGTTTTCTTATGTCTATCATTTGTCTTCTGGCGGCTGTCTTGATTACTCCTGCTTTGGTGCATGCATCAGAGAGTCAGATGCTGAAAACATCCACAAGCAACATGAATCTTTCGGATACCACGCTGCAGGATCTGGTCGCGGAGGCTTGCCAGATTTACAAAAGACAGTTCGGAGACATAACACCGTCGAACGAGCCGCTCAGCACGATAACGGCAAAAGATATGACTATTGCCCAGAAATCGTTTATGACCTACTGGTATCAGTACAATATGTACGACTACAGAATCCGTTCGGAGGGTGAATACAATGTGGTCAGTGCTTCAAATCTGGCCGAGATCATTGAAGAACTGTTTGAATCGGACAGCGCTTCTGTATTTGCGGATTTTACCTCTGATCCGATGTATGTTTATAAAAGCGATAATGATATCTACATGTACGCGTCCGGAGATTTCGGAGACGGGGGCGGATACTATTTCAGCCCGACCCAATCGTTTGTCAACGGTGATTATGCATATATCCTTGAAGATGTGTACATTTATAACTCGACAAACGGAGAGTATCGTCCACTGACATATTTTCGTGTGGACTGCAGTTATGAGGGCGGTACAGCTATGGAGGGATGGAAATTTGTGCAGGCGTTCGTAGCTTCCAATAAGATGTCACTTACACCGTCATGATAACGGAAAGACAGGGGACGGCTCTCTGTCCCGGAGAACAAAGGACAGAGAACCGACCCCTGTCTTGCCTGAAGCACTGCAGCAATAAGAAGAAAGAGGCTATTTTTGAAGAAAACATACATCACAACAATGCCGGACCACATCGGGGCGTTTTTAAAGGCAAGCGAATGCTTTGCATCGCTTGGAATCAATATTACCAGAGTCAGCTATAACAAAGCGATAGACTCCCACACGTTGTTTATCGATGCGGAAGGAACCGGAGAACAGCTTTCAAAAGCAGATGAGAAGCTGGAACAGATCGGCTATCTGCGCACAGACCCGGGAGAGAAGAATGTGGTTCTGCTGGAATTTTTGCTGCGGGATGAACCCGGGACAGTAACGGAGATCCTGCGTCTGATCGACAGATACAAACTGAACATCTCCTACATCAGCTCACAGGAAAACGGAACAGATTATCAGGCTTTCAAGATGGGGCTTTTTGTTCAAGACGAAAATCGGCTGAAGGAATTCCTGGCAGAAGCGGAGGATCTGTGCAAGATCAGAATATTGGATTACAACCATTCTGAGAAAGTCTATGATAATAGTATTTTCTACCAGACTTTTGTGTCGGGATTGATCCAAAGCATCGGTATTTCGGAAGAGGCGAGAAATGAACTCCTTGTTAACTCCAATCTGGTCATGCAGATGCTGGACGAAAAAGGTCTCTCTCCT
>CADCPK010000135.1 GCA_902803215.1 uncultured Lachnospiraceae bacterium | reverse complement strand
GATGCGGATACAGCTCTTTTTTACGGCCCCTGTTGACGGCTCCGCAGTTGATTTCAAAGGGCACCCCCTTCGAGACCAGATACTCCATGGCCTCGAGCGCCGGCTTCAGATAGCGGGGGTCTGTCTCGTCCACAAAATGAAGATCATCGTTGAACCGCGTGATCAGATCAAAATGCCCGACAAATGTACATTTAAGCCGGTCATAAACCCGGCTTTCCAGATCATAGTAGGCCCCGGTCATGCGGTAGTAGTCGCCGGAAAAAAACTGCTCACAGATAAAAGCGATGAGCTCGGGCTCACTGTCGACGGACATGGGCACATCCGTATCAACATCAAGAAAATGCGTGGAACCGATGATATATTCGGCGCCCTCCGCACTTTTCGGATCATAAAGAATGTCGAGCTCAACGCCCGCCAGTATGTCAAATGTGCCGGAAACGGCATATTTTTTTTTGAGTCGCTGTATCTCCGCGAGATAGGCGGGAAAGTCCATGTTTATGTCAGGGTCCATATGCCCCGAAAAACCCAGATGCGTACATCCGTTATCCCGGGCATACCTGACGATATCCTCAGGTGTATCGCGCCCGTCACAAAAAGTCGTATGTGTATGAAAGTTGGCTTTGATCATATTCACGACAGCTTTCCCTCCAGCAGAAAACGCTTAAGCGCCGGAATGTGGTTGTTCAAAATCAGCTCCTTCGGAAAAAGCTGCTCGTTCACAAATCGAGAGGCATAAGTAAAGTCGCCCACATGAGAAGGCCCGTGACTGTCACTGGAAAGAAGGATCGGAAGCCCCAGGCTCCGGCAGCAGGACAAAATCTCCCGGCAATTGTCCCTCGTATCCCCACGGTAGCCATCAGGTGCGAGAGAAGCCTCGTTGATCTCAAATATCGTGGAAGTCTTCAGGCACTCCTCCGCCAGCCGCCGATAATCAACCGGATAGTTCGTGTTGTCGGCATGTCCAAGGATCCTGACCCGCGGATGCTGCATGGCATTAAGAAAAGCAAGCGTGTTTTCTTCCGCTCCTCGAGAAGGAAAGTTGTGCCAATGCATGCTCACGATCGCATAATCCAGCCGCGAGATCAGTTCCTCCTCCAGATCTACATGCCCCTCCGTATCCATGATATTTAACTCCACCCCAAAAAGCAGCTCAACCCCAAACCGCTCCCTGGGCGAAAACGCCAGGCTCCTGAAATAAGAAGAAGTGCCCGCATCCACCGTAGCCGGCCCATGGTCGGTGATTCCAAGCAGACGGATGCCCTTCTCAGAAGCGCTGCGCGCCATATCATTAATGGTAGAGCGGGTACCGTGACCGCTTGCTATAGAATGTGTATGCATATCCGAAAGATACATCGTGAGGCCTCCTTTATCTCAGTAACTCTAAGAATGATGATAACGCCCCGATTTCCCAAAGTCAAGACAGGGGACCGTCCGAGACCACTGAAAAAGTCGGTTGGGCCACTGAGAAACGTCCCCATTGGCCCAACCGACTTTTTCAGTGGTCTCGGACGGTCCCCTGTCTTTGAAATTAACCATAATTGTCAATGAGTACTTGGGGACGCCCAAAAACCAACAAAAACAACATGCAAAAACCAACAAAAACAACTATTGGAACTTAAAACAGTGTTGTTTTGTGTTGACACTGGTCCTCCGGTATCGTATAATGATGGAAGTATGACAACGACTGTCCGGAACAGATATAGTCTGTTAACGAACGGTTACAGTATCTGCTCGGATTCCGAACAGATACCGGTTACATTACACTGCAGGAGACAACATAATGGTTTACGCGCAGAACATTTCACCGGAAATCAAACAGAGGATCATACAGGAACTGGTTCCCGGCAAACAGATATCGCTGGCACACATCATCGCAAACCCGGACGATATCCTGTACACCAAGCTGGGGCTTGATCCCACCATCGATTACTCCCGCTCGGCCATCGGACTCATGACAGTGTCCCCGGCCGAAGCTGCGATCATCATGGCGGACGTAGCCATCAAAGCTTCGGGCGCCGAACTGGGCTTTGTGGACCGCTTCAGCGGAAGTCTGATCATCACCGGCACCGTCTCGGAAGTCGAAGCATCAGTCAGACAGGTGATCGACTATTTCGATGAAACACTGGGGTTCGTCATCTGCCCCGTCACAAAAACCTGACGCGGCTCCCCATAAGGTGATCACATGAAAAAAATAGTGCTGATCGGCAGAAGCGAAGCGGGCAAAACAACGCTCACTCAGGCTCTGCGCGGAGAAAAGATCCATTATCACAAGACCCAGTACGTCAACCACTTTGACGTCATCGTCGACACACCCGGAGAATACGCCCAGACCGCAAGGCTCGGCCATGCACTGGCGCTGTACACCTACGAGTCCGACATCGTGGGCCTTCTGGTCTCGGCCATCGAACCATACTGTCTGTTTCCTCCCTGCATCACCTGCATGGCAAACCGTGAGGTGGTAGGAATCGTAACCAAGATCAATCACCCGGACGCCCGGCTCGACATGGCCGACCTGTGGTTGCATCTCGCAGGATGCAAAAAAATCTTTCACGTAGATTCCGCTACACACGAAGGAGTGCCGGAGCTGTTCGAATATCTCAGAGAACCCGGGGACGTGATGCCCTGGGAGCAGACAAATCAGTAACGATGCATTGGGCATATAAAACACATCAGCCCTTTGGATAAAAAGGAACACATTTAATGCGTTTAAGGAGGACGAAAGCATGTTAAACGAGTTTGAAATCAAGAAACAGATTTGCGACATCGGAAAAAGAATCTACAACCGCAACATGGTAGCGGCAAACGATGGCAACATCTCCGTGAAGCTCAACGATAATGAGTTTCTCTGCACACCGACAGGTGTTTCCAAAGGCTTCATGACCCCGGAATATATCTGTAAAGTCAATGCACAGGGTGAAGTGATTCAGGCGAACCCGGGCTTCCGTCCCTCATCCGAGATCAAGATGCACATGAGAGTATACGCTAAGAGACCGGATGTCGGCTCCGTAGTACATGCTCATCCCGTATATGCTACCAGCTTTGCTATCGCAGGCATCCCGCTTACCCAGCCGATCATGCCCGAGGCAGTCATCGCTCTCGGATGCGTTCCGATCGCTCCGTACGGAACACCTTCCACCAACGAGATCCCGGATGCGGTAGAGCCGTTCCTGGAGCACTTCGATGCAGTTCTTCTTGAGAGCCACGGCGCACTGACCTGGTCCACCGATCTTCTGGCTGCATACCTCAAGATGGAATCCGTTGAGTTCTATGCTCAGCTTCTGTATCAGTCCAAGATGCTCGGCGGCCCGAAGGAATTCGACAAAGCTACCGTCCAGAGACTGTATCAGATCCGCCGTCAGATGGGTCTTCCGGGCAAACATCCGGCAAACCTCTGCCAGAACAAAGACGGCATGAACTGCCATAACTGCGGCGGAAGCTGCGGCGATTCCAAACCGGCAGCAGGCACTGCAGATGCAGACCTTGTAGCAAACATCACCAAACAGGTCATGGCACAGCTGGGACTCAAATAATCAATCCCGGGACAAATCACAGGAGGTCAGATTAATGCCGATCAATGAAAATCTGGTACAGGAAATTGTACAGGAAGTCATGGCAAAAATGCAGATCGCGGATGCTCCTACAGGCAAGCACGGTATTTTTAAGGATATGAACGACGCAGTGGCCGCAGCCAAGAAGGCACAGGTCGTTGTTCGCAACATGTCCATGGATCAGAGAGAAAAGATCATCACCTGTATTCGCGCAAAGATCCACGAGAGCTCTGAAGTGCTCGCCAGAATGGGCGTGGATGAGACCGGTATGGGCAATGTCGGAGATAAGATCCTCAAACATCATCTGGTAGCGGACAAGACTCCGGGCACCGAGGACATCACGACTACCGCATGGTCGGGCGACAGGGGACTCACCCTGATCGAGATGGGACCGTTCGGCGTGATCGGAGCGATCACACCCTGCACCAACCCGAGTGAGACGGTTCTCTGCAATACCATCGGAATGCTGGCTGCAGGCAACACGGTAGTGTTCAACCCGCATCCCGCTGCGATCAAAACAACCATCTACGCGATCAACCTAGTCAACGAAGCTTCTCTCGAAGCCGGCGGCCCGGACAACATTGCCGTCACCGTAGAAGCGCCGACGATGGAGACCAGCGCGATCATGATGAAACATAAAGATATCCCGCTGCTCGTAGCTACAGGCGGCCCCGGCGTTGTTACCGCGGTCCTTTCCTCCGGCAAACGAGGCATCGGCGCCGGCGCAGGCAACCCGCCCGCACTGGTGGATGAGACAGCCGACATCGAAAAGGCTGCCCGCGATATCATCAACGGCTGCACATTCGACAACAACCTTCCCTGCATCGCAGAGAAAGAAGTTGTGGCAGTGTCATCGATCGTCGATGAGCTGATGCACTACTTTATCAACGACAACGACTGCTACCTCGCAAGCGAGGAAGAGCAGAAAAAACTGATCGATGTTGTCCTTGCGGGCGGCAGACTCAATCGTAAATGTGTCGGAAGAGACGCAAAGACTCTTCTTTCCATGATCGGTGTCACCGTTCCGTCCAACATCCGCTGCATCGTCTTTGAAGGACCGAAGGAACATCCGCTCATCACTACCGAGCTGATGATGCCGATCCTGGGCGTAGTCAGGGCAAAAGACTTTGACGACGCCGTAGAGCAGGCTGTATGGCTTGAGCACGGCAACCGTCATTCGGCACACATTCACTCAAAGAACGTTGACAGGATCACCAAATATGCCAAGATGATCGACACAGCGATCCTGGTAAAGAACGGACCTTCCTACGCAGCCCTCGGCTTCGGCGGAGAAGGATATCCGACCTTTACGATCGCGAGCCGTACAGGCGAAGGCCTTACCGCGGCGCACACCTTTACCAAGAGCAGACGCTGCGTAATGTCTGACGCTCTGTGCATCCGCTGAGAGGCAATGGAGGATTATAATGGACATTTCTAATGTAAATATTGAAGAGATCGTAAAGCAGGTCCTTGCGGGAATGACAGGAACAGCTCCGGCAGCAGCTTCTGCACCGGCAGCCGGCGGCTCCATTCCGAAGACCGCTCATGTTGCGGTCCTCACCGAAAAAGAAAAATTTGAGATCAAGGAATTCCCGATCCCGCCTGTCGGAGACGACGATATCCTGGTCAAAGTAGAAGGCTGCGGTGTCTGCGGAACAGACGCGCACGAATTCAAGAGAGATCCGTTCGGCCTCATTCCGGTCGCCCTGGGACATGAAGGAACAGGCGAGATCGTCGCAATGGGCAAGAACGTAAAGACAGATACCGCCGGCAAGCCGGTGAAGGTCGGCGACAAGATCGTCACCTGTATGATCTTCAAGGATGATCCCGAGATCACCATGTTCGACCTTAACAAGAAGAACGTGGGCGGCGCCGATGTGTACGGCCTGCTTCCCGATGACGATGTTCATCTTAACGGCTGGTTCGCAGATTATATCTTCATCCGCGGCGGTGACTTCGGATCCACATTCTTCAACGTAAGCGATCTGGACCTCGACTCCCGTGTGCTGATTGAGCCCTGTGCGGTTCTCGTTCATGCGGTAGAGAGAGCAAAGAGCACCGGAATCCTCCGCTTCAACAGCAGAGTAGCGGTTCAGGGCTGCGGCCCCATCGGTCTGATCTG
>CADCPK010000134.1 GCA_902803215.1 uncultured Lachnospiraceae bacterium | reverse complement strand
CTCCGCAGGGCCAATTGCCTGAAGAATTCTGCCGGGCAGTGAAAGGTTTTCTTGATCAATAAAACCGGGAAACAAACGTACAGATTCCGGTTGAACAAAATCGCTGCGCGATGGCCTGCCAGGGCTGTGGCGCAGCGATTTTGTTCAACCGGAATCTGTCGAGCTCTTCAACAAACAAAAGAGCCCTGCAAACTATACCCCTGTCCGCCGGACACGATACAGACAGTCTCCGGATTCTGCTGCAGGTAGACTGCCGCCGTGTCAAGACGGTATTTCAGGGAAAGGGTGGGCCCGGAGGGCCGTACCTGACACCATTATCATGTCAAGCTGCGGACCCAAACACACATTTCATTGATTCCTCGGTTTCCCCAGGTATAATATGGGATAAAGCTCAGCCGTGCCTCTTTCGCCGGCAGTTCTTCTTCAGCGGCCAGATAAAGGCTGTCTTTCTCCGGTTTTCCGATTTTTGCTCCTTTGGCATTTATCCTGATTATATGCCCCAGTTCTCCGTCCTCTTTTTCTTCCTCCGGTATACTTGAAGGATCGAGCGCGAGCAGATGAAGGTTATTTCCGTTGTCAATTTCCTCAAGACAGTAAACAATGGGACCGCGGGTAAGCGCTACCTTACCTATGTCTTCCTTTACCAGGGGATTCGCCCTCCACAGGCGCGGTTCCATGCACAGCTCCAGCTCGATCTCATGATTTCCTTTCAGGTCTTTAATATATAAATATCCCTGCTCAGGCCGCACGTCTGTTTTTGATCCGTATCCGCCCGTAAGCAATTTCCCGTCGATCGTCACTTTATATGACCGTGACCACCCCGGAATTCGGATCCCCAGACTTTGAGGATGATCTGTATCTGAACTTACGCTGATATGTATCCTGCCGCTTTCCGGATAGTCCGTCGTCTGTGTGATACGAACATTCCCGTCCGGGACCGGCAGATCAACAGTACTGCTGATAAAAAGGTTCACCAGAATGCAATCTTCTTTGATCGTATAGATATAACGGTCGATCGAAGCGATCAGCCTTGCCAGATTCGGGGGACAGCAGGCGCAGCCAAGCCATTCCGGGCGCACCGGCTTCACATGGCTCTTTCCGGGATCCAGCTTTGACGCGATGGGATTCACCTCCAGCGGATTTACATAGAAGAAATGTTTTCCGTCAAGAGCGGTTCCGGACAGAACGGTATTATACAAAGCACGCTCCATCACATCCCCATATTCTCCGTTACTCTCATTGCGAAGCATCTGAGATGCAAAAAATACAAGCCCCACAGAGGCACAGGTTTCGCAGTACATTGTATCGTTTGGAAGATCATAGTCAAAGGTGAACGCTTCCCCGTGCACTGTAGATCCGATTCCGCCTGTAATATACATCCTGCGGTCCACGATATTCCTCCAGATTTTTCTACAGGCCTCCAGCATGTCACGGTTTCCTCCGCTCACAGCCGCATCCGCCATTGCAGTGCAAAGGTATACCAGCCTCACCGCATGGCCCTCCGCAGTATCCTGCTCGACCGGCGGCCTGTGGACCTGGAAATAGCTGCGCTTAAAATTCTCCAATCCCCGTATCAGAGGCTTTTTTCCGGGATCTTTTTTTCTCTGTTCCCCGAAGAAATCCTCATCCGTGCCGCGTATCCTCAGGAAATGTGTTCCGAGGTGAAGATACCGTTCTTGTCCCGTCACATGATACAGCTTCATAAGGCCTATCTCGACTTCTTCATGCCCATCGTATCCAAAGGCTCCTTCCGGGCCCAGATTTCTTTCTATATAGTCTGCCAGTTTCTCCGCCGTATCCAGAGCCTTCAGGTTTCCTGTGGCTTCGTAGTACGCTGCAGCTGCTTCCATAAAATGTCCTGCGCAGTAGAGTTCATGGCTGTCCATAAGACTTTTGAACTTTCGGTCCGGTTCATCGATAGTGAAATAAGTCCCAAGATAGCCATCCTCCTCCTGGGCGGCTGCAATAAGGTCCACCACGCCATCCGCCGCCTGCTTCAAAGCGTCGTCCATCTCCTCCATGAGGACATACGCGACAGCCTCCAGCCACTTGTAAACATCACTGTCCTGAAACACCCAACCGTAATGGTGTCCCGGGTGCACGCCGGCAGCTATCCTGAAGTTCTCCAGGGCATGACTCTTTTCATTTGGTATGGATGGGTCATCTCTTTCCCGCTCGATCCTTACATCGATCTCATCGTTCAAAACCTTCCACTGATATGGAATCATCTCGTGCCGCACAATGCTGCGATAATGCAGCCAGAATGGATCTGTGATCCGTATATCTCTGATTTTCATCTGTTACCTCTTTCCGGACAGCCGGCAGCTTCGGGCGTCCAATACCTTGATATTTTCCGGTTACCTTTGACTGACATTGGTTCCGTGCCTGCAAGTGCATATCGCACAAATGCCGGCTGATAACAGCCGGCATCTGCACGTAGGAAGAACATCCTGCCCTCCATTTAACCAATACAAGTAAGTCCCCTCCTTCAAAAAGCGCAAAGCTTTTGAGGAGGGGTTAGGGGACTTGCTTGTGTCAGGTGTGGTAGAGGCCTCACCTGACAGCCCACGGAGTGGGCTATTGGTTACCGGCAAGTAGCGAAGCGGATTGCCGGTTACCTTTGACTTATTGTTCTGTTTATCCGATGATCCCGTCAATAGTAGCTTGAGCTTCTGCGGCGGCATCCTCAGGTGAACTATCTCCGGTAATGACTTTGTTGAACGCAAGTGAGATCGCGTCGGAAATGCTCGGCCACTCGGGAAGCGGGCCTCTTGCATGTGCATACTGCATCTCATCAACAAACACCTGATATACTTCATCGCCTTCAAACTGAGTTTCGGCTATTGTGGAATCAGCTGAGATATAGCCCATCGCATTCATCATATACAGGCAGGTCTCCGGTGAAGTAGCAAACTTGAGGAACTCGACCGCGGCGTCTTCGTTTCCGCCTGCGATAACTGCGTAGTTTTCTCCGCCAAGTCCGGATGCCTGCTCCTTATCCTGTGGGATAGGTGCAACATTCCAGTTAAGATCCGGAACTTCTTCCCGCATGGTCGGGATCTGCCAGGTTCCGTTGATCATCATTGCCAGGTTTCCGGCAATGAACTGATGCATCGTATCTCCCTGTGTCCAGTTGATAGCCTCTTTTGTCATCGCTCCGGAATCGACCAGTTCCTTCTCGAATGTAAGGGCTTTAATTCCACCTTCGGAATTGATCTCGTAGGACGTTGCGCCTGTGGACCATACCCAGGGAAGGAAGTTGAAGGTACCCTCTTCGTTCTGCAGTGCGCAGTGGGCAAAGCCTGAAACCGTATCGGTAGTTGTTGCTTTTGCTGCCTCGAGAAGCTCGTCCCAGGTAGTCGGAACTTCACATCCTGCTTCCCTCAGCATATCTTCGTTGTAGAACAGCAACAGGTCATTGCTTCCGAATGGAACTCCATACAGTTTTCCGTCCAGCGTGCACGAATTGACCGGGCCTTCATAATAATTGCTGACGTCAAATTTATCGGTAATATCCGCAAAGATCCCCATCGCGGCATAAGCAGCATGGTCCGGGTTGTCGAGGATCACCAGATCGGGCAGTTCATCAGCCGACGCGCCGATCGAAAGCTGCTTTTTAAAATCCGCAAAGGGCACATATTTTGCTTCTACAGTAATATCGTCCTGAGAGCCGTTGAACTCTTCAATGATGTGGTTCAGCGCTGCCTGGTGGCCTTCTGTCTCCCAGTAGTACCAGATTGTTACATTCCCACCGGCTTCCTCTGCCTGTACTGCTCCTCCCAGCATGGAGCATGCAAGACCGGCTGACAAGAGTAATGGAATAAGTTTTTTCATAACGATTACCTCCCTTTGTGGTTTTTATTATGATTGTATTATAAGCTTATCAGGGATTTCGGTAACTGGGTATAATCTGAAAAAAGGGGGACGTTTCTAACCTTACTTATATTTCCTGCTCAGGAAATTCCATTTCAACTGTTGTACCTTCTCCCGGCCGGCTGTCGATCTTCAGAATGCCCCGGCCGTCCGTATACATATCAAAACGGAGGATCGCGTTTTCCAGACCGATATGCCCCTTTTCATCTTTTGATGCCTGCTCCCCTCTCATGATCCTTTCTACCACGGATGTATCAAATCCTGCGCCGTTATCTGCGATACGGATCTTCAGTCTTCCGTTCTCTTCACGGAACCCGATCTCAAGCAGATATGAGTCCTGGGGATAACGGAAACCATGCACCACAGAATTCTCTACAAAAGGCTGTAGCAGAAGCTTGTGTATCTTTATGTCCTGAACCTCGGGGCTCATGCTGATGTCACAGTGGAAGCGGTTCTTCATCCGGTACTGCTGCAGATAAATGTATCGTTTCAGCCATTCTACTTCATCTTTCACCGGTACTTCCTCATCATAGTCGGAAATTGCGTAACGCAGGATAAAGGCAAGTGAATTTATGGCATTGCTTATGTCATATTCTTCTCTGTCTATGGCCATCCAGTTGATCGTATCCAGAGTATTATACAGGAAATGTGGGTTGATCTGCGCCTCCAGAGCCTTTAGTTCTGCCTTCTGCTTCTTATCTGTCGCTTCCTTTTCCTTTTCGCGGGAAATGCTCAGCTTACGCAGGGTATCATTGAACTCATTTGCCACCGTTTCAATCTCTAGGGGCAGGTTTCCCCGAATCGGGATTTGCACGGACAGATCCCCCGCTGCCACCTCCTTCATTGCATCTGTCACTGTATGTACAGAGGATACCAGCTTTTGGATCTGCCTGTGCAGCAGATAGATTGCTACCGAAAAGAGCAGCAGCCATATTGCCCCGATGATCAGCAGGTTCTTTTTGACTTCCCTCAAAAAGAACGACTGGCTGATGGCATTCACAATAACCCAGTCCGGTTTCTGATTCCGATAGGTATAGACGGAATACTGCAGGGGATGGCCGCTTTCCTTCATATTCAGAAATTCCTGTATACTGTCCGACATGTTCTTGTCATCAGACATGTCTGTACCGTTCCCAATGGTGTCTCCTATCCAGCTCTTATCCGGGCCGGATATCACGCGGCAGTCCTGATCAATGATAAAATAATAATTTCCTCCGTCTTTTTCTTCCTCCTCTGTGTACAGGACTTTATGCAGCAGATCTTCATCCAGGCTGACGACCACAATACCGCATCGCTTGTTCAGATCATGATAATCTATGATCCTGTGCGCAATATGGAACAGATAATGGTCTTCTCCTGCAAAATTAGTTGCGAATTCCGTCGGAAAGACAAAAGATCCATTCTCTGCGGAAACCATATCATAAAGGCTCTTCTGATCCATATGGAACCGGTTCAGCCACGGATTCTCATAAGTCGCAGAATTCAGGGTATGGGTGGTGATCATTTTTCCGCTGTCAGAGATAACCGTGATGGCGCCGATATCATCCTTTGAATATAACAACGTATTCATAAAACGTCTCAGCTGGTTGGTGGTGACGGCTTCATCCTCCGGGACATTCAGGCTGTCCATCCATCTGACAACGTCATCATCCGTATAGATCTGGTACAGCAGATCCTCATAAGAATCCAGAATGAGGTTCATATTGTCATCGATCTGTTTCAGATTTTGCCGTGTAAGGGTTTTTGTGTTCTCCCGCATAAGACGAACAGTATTGTAAGACAGAAAGAACCCTACACATAGAAGTGGTATGGTTGATGTTAGTATAAAAATGCTGATCAGCCTGCTTCTAAGGCTCCGTTTCGCCATAATAAACTCCGTTTCTCCGCCTCTTGGCAGGCGGGTTACCCACAAAGCGCCGGCGGCGCTCAAACCGGAAAAAGGCTATCTGCCAAAGCGGCAGACAGCCTCGGATCTCATTCTGATTTTACCCTTTTACTGCCCCGTTTGTCATTCCTGCAATTATATATTTTTGCATAAAAATGAAAACAAGAGCAACCGGGATGATCGTAACTATGGCAAAGGCAGATAGATAGCTCCACTTAGTTCCGTATTGTCCCATAAAGTTAAAGATGCCGGCAGTTATCGGGCGCTTTTGCTGATCCAGGATAAATGTCATTCCGTAAGCCAGATCCCCCCATGCATAAAGGAAGGAGAATACCGCGCATACAATGATGCCGGGCTTTGCCACCGGAACAAGAACCCGTATGAAAGCACCAAAACGCGCACACCCGTCAATATATGCCGCCTCCTCCAGCTCCTTTGGGATCGAAGCAAAATAGTTCTTCAGGATCAGGACAGAAAACGGAATCCCTATGGTCGTATCCGCAAGAATCGCTGACCACCAGGTGTTGTATACATGCATGCCCTTGAACATGATAAACATAGGGGTAAGCAGCACCGAAACAGGCAGCATCTGGGTCACCAGGAAAAACAGCAGCATAACTTTTCTGCCTTTAAACCGGTATTTCGCTATAGCATATGATGCCGGCACTGCCAGAACAACAGCGATCATCATGGATCCGATCGAGATCAGAAAACTGTTCGCAAATGACCGGAACATGTTAAAATCTCCTGTCTCGACCTGAGCCGCATAGGACTGTGTATTCAGTACGTGAGGATAGAAGGTCGGCGGGTTCTGAAAGATTTCCTTTTCTGTCTTAAGGGACGTGATCAGTGTCCAGAACAGAGGAAACAGAAGGAAACACAATACCACAACGGACAATATGCAAAAAAGCAGGTTCTTTCTGCCGGCTATTTTTTTCTCTTCTCCCATTACTGTCAATCCTCCTCTCCCTGCATGGTGATCCTCAGGTATATCATGCCTACCATCAGCAGTATCAGCAAAAGTACATTTGCCACGGAAGACCCCATGCTGTAATTAAACAGTTCAAAGGACTGTTTATATGAATATGTCGACAAAAGGTGAGTGGAGTTGACAGGTCCGCCGCTTGTCATCACATACACCAGATCGTAAACCTTGAAGGTATAGATAAAGCCCAGAACCAGTACAGACTCTATAGTCGGCCGAAGCAGCGGCAGTGTAATGCTGAAAAAACTCTGCCTGGCGTTTGCTCCGTCAATTGCCGCACTCTCATACAATTCTTGTGGGATAGTTGTCAAGCCGGTCGACAGCAGGATCGTATTAAAAGGTATACCGATCCATACGTTGGCAATGATCACCACCAGCATGGCTGTCTTCGAACTGGTAAGCCAGTCGATATTAGCGGAGATCAGATGCATAGATTTAAGAATATAATTCACGACTCCGATATCCGTCGCGAACAGCAGTTTAAAGATCAGAGCTGTGACCGTCATCGGGATCATCCAGGGAATCATCAGAATTCCGCGAACCGTCTTCGCAAAGCTGAAATTCTTATTCAGAAACAGAGCCAGGACAAATCCGATCAGGAACTGGAATATCAGGCACGAGATCGTAAAGAGCAGTGTATTCCCAAGAGACTTCAGGAAAACGCTGTCATGAAACAGCTTCACATAATTGTCGATACCGATAAAATGCTTTTCTCCTCTTGACAGATTTGCCACCGTCACATCCTGCATGCTCAGCACCAGGTTGCTGATGATAGGATATCCGACGAAAATCAGCATATAGATGCAGGCCGGAAGGGCAAATAAGAGACCCGCATTCTCATGGCGAAAGAAACGTTTGACTTTACTCAAAACAAAAACCCCCTTTACTTGATCTCTGTTCAAAGTATAGAACGCCCTGCCGGGATTCTAAATGAGAGAAATCTTTGAAAAGGGGGAGATAACTAATCTGAAAAAGTCTATTTTACACTGCGCCGGTACTCTGTCGGAAGCTGACCCGTGATCTCCTTAAAGATCCTGCTGAAATATTTGGAATCTGAGTAGCCGACCTTTTCTGCGACTTCATACAGTTTCAGATTTGTCCCGGCCAGCAGCTCCTTCGCCTTTGATATCCGGTAGTTCTTCACATAATTGCTGAAGGTGATGCCTGTTTCCCTGTGAAACAGCGTCCCAAGATACTCCGGCGTCATATCCAGTTTTCTTGAAATATCATCCAGCATGATCCCCGTCTGATAAAACTCATGTATCATGCTCTTCATTCTTTTCACTGTAAGATGAGTAGTATCGGTATCCTGAGTCCGCGCCAGTTCTTTAAGAAGCAGGGAAGAGGCATCCACCAGCTCGTCTCTCAGTTTGGCGTTCATGATACTGTTCAGCAGCTCCTGCTGGTTGATCTGCTGTACATAGACCTTCCCAATCTCCTTGGCGATGGAAATGGTGCTCCAGAGAAAACGCACATAGCTTTCCTTGATCTCTTTAGGCGCGTAGATTTTCCCATCACAGAAGGAAGCGTGGAACGTATCCATGACCGCCTGTTCTTTTATATGATCGTCCGCGCATACTGCAGCCTTCATCTGTGTCTCAAGATCAAACGGGTAGTTGCAGGATGCTGTCTGGATGTTTTTGATCTGAGGATAGCAGATCAGGACACTGTGATTCACAGAAATGTTCCAGTCCAGCCAGGGATAAAGAAGTGCGAAACCCTCTCCCAGCAGATTCAGGCTGTCAACCTCTATCCATCCCGCCGCGACCTTATGCGGACTTTGCCTCAGGATCTGCTGCTGAACCCATCGTTCCAGGTCTTTCAGATTACTGTACCCTTTCACCACCACAGTCACGGTATTCCGGAACACCGTGTCCGGGAAATAAAAATCCAGTCCTTCATAGGCACTGAACACACGCCGGAAATATCGCCTGATTTCCTCGGACTTTGCATTTTCCCCATGGTAGGCGCACAAAAGGCTCACAGGCTCGCGGCAGTCAATATGATATCTGTTTGCAAGATAAGATTCTGTTTCCTCATCAACAGTCAGCTTCCCGGAAAGAATGGAGAAAAAGATCTGCTCCAGAGTACCCACCTGTTCCGGCTTTTCCTGCCGCTCCTTCTCGATTTGGAATGTGACATTCTCCAGCGACTGCATCATCTCATTATATGCAATGGGCTTCAGAAGATATTCCGTAACCCCCAGCTTCATGGCAGTCCTTGCATACTCAAATTCCGAATATGCGCTCAAAACTATCGCCTTTGTGTGCAGGCCGGCCTTCACCATCCGTTCCAGCATCTCAAGGCCATCCATATCAGGCATTCGTATGTCAGTGATCACAATATCCGGCTTCTGCTCAAGGAGCAGGGCCAGTCCTTCCTTGCCGTTTCCGGCTTCCCCGATCACCTCATACGACCCGTTTATCCGGGACAAAAGATTCCCGATACCCTCCCGAATTCGGATTTCATCTTCTACGATTAATACTTTCAAAATATTGTCTCCACATCAATCCTGCACCATCGGTCAATGGCAACAGGGATTATCGTATACAAAAGGAGGTTACTTATATATAGAATACCCAAAATTGACATGGATGTCTATAGTTTACCGAGACACCTTT
>CADCPK010000133.1 GCA_902803215.1 uncultured Lachnospiraceae bacterium | reverse complement strand
GTCTTCGATTGCCAGAAGGATATCAAGTACCAGCTCTCTTGTGTTTTCTGTGCCTGCCACAACCGCACCACCTTTCTTTTTTTACTCGTTTCTCAGGTTTTCAAGCATTGTCCCTTTTTCGACACGGCAGCCTCTGAGGAAAGCGTCCACGGCCATCTTTTTGCGGCCTTCGAGCTGAACCTCGGTAAGGACAAGGATTCCTTTTCCGCACGATACAGCGATGCCTGAGGGATCTGCGCGAAGGATCTGTCCCGGAGTTCCCGCGATCTCTTCGGGCTCCTCGACCCGGCTCTTCCATATCTTAAGTGTTTTTCCGTTCAGATAAGTGTACGCTCCGGGCCACGGGCAAAGTCCTCTTACCAGTCTTTCCAGTTCCTCTGCGCTTTTGCCGAAGTCGAGCAGCCCTGCCTCTTTTTTCAGCATGGCGGCATAGGGCGTGGGGCTCTCGGCGGGCTGTTTTTCATACGTTGCGGTCCCTTCGAATACCGATGGAATAGTCTCCAGCAACAGTTCCGCTCCCAACGCGGATATGGTGTCAAAAAGGCTTCCTCCCGTCTCCTCGCCGGTGAGAGGAATCACTTTTTTCGAGATGATATCCCCCGTATCGAGCCCTACGTCCATCCTCATGATAGTCACTCCGGTCTCTTTGTCTCCGTTAATGACTGCCTGCTGGATGGGAGAGGCACCGCGGTATTTAGGCAGAAGCGACCCGTGGATATTGAGGCAGCCGTACGGCGGCAGATCCAGAATATCCTTAGGAATGATCTGTCCGAACGCAGCCACCACGATCATATCGGGCTTCTGTTCTTTCAGAAAATCGATAAATTCGGGCTCACGCACCCTTCTCGGCTGCCACACCGGAATGCCCAGCCTCTCGGCCTCTTCTTTGACCGGAGTCTTTAACATTACTTTGCCGCGGCCTTTCGGCTTGTCGGGCTGCGTCACAACGCCGGTCACCGTATAACCGCTGTCTGCCAGCGCCGTAAGCGCAGGTACCGCAAAGTCGGGGGTGCCCATATAGATGATCTTCTTATCTTTATGATTATCAGATATCATTTATTCTTCTTCCTCTTCCTCATCGTCATAAGTCACCTTGTGAAGCTCGCCTTCCACCAGTCTGGTGTAGAGCTTGCCGTCCAGATGATCGATCTCGTGGCAGAAAGCACGGGCCAGAAGGCCGTCGCCTTCATAGAACACTTCGTTCATGTCCATGTCCAGTGCGCGCACTTTGACATGATCGGGTCTGGTCACCTGTCCGCTCATTCCCGGCACGCTCAGGCACCCTTCTTCTCCTGTCTGCTCTCCGCTTCTTTCGATCACTTCGGGGTTGATCAGGATCACCGGATTCGAATTGTCCTCCGAGACATCGATCACCGCGATACGGCGGAGCACGCCGACCTGCGGGGCCGCAAGGCCTACGCCGCTTGCATCATACATGGTATCCAGCATATCTTCGATCAGCTGTCTGATGCGCGGGGTGATCTCTTTGACGGGTCTGCAGATTTTTTCGAGGACGGCATCCCCTTCGGTTCGGATTGTTCTGAGTGCCATAAATATACTCCTTTTCGTCTATAATTCTGTAATATGGAAAGTTAACGGTTCCGTTAATAATGGTCGTACTGCATATAGATATCCCGAAAGCCTGGATTGATCGCTATATAATCTTCCAGATGTTTTCTGAGTGTCTTGAGTGCCGCATCGTCCTTCCCCTTCAGATACAGCGCCTGACGGTACATGTCTTTTACTTTGCTGATCTGCTCGGGTGCGGGACCGATGGTCCTGATCTGATAAGCCGCCGACAGTTTCGTGCAGAAACGAGCGGCATAGTACATGCCCTGCGTGAGCTTCTCCTCGTTTTGGCAGGAAGCATGCACGACCAGAAGATGCGCGGCCGGCGGATAATCCATGAGGCTGCGGTAGGCCATCTCTTCGCGATAAAATGCTTCGTAATCCTGCCGGGCAGCCGTCTGTATGCTGTAGTGCGAGGGACAGTAAGTCTGCAGCACGGCGCTGCCGGTCCTCACTCCTCTTCCCGCCCGGCCGACCGCCTGGGTCAGCAGCTGGAATGTTCTCTCGGCGCTGCGGAAGTCCGAAGCATTGAGGGAGAGGTCCGCCGCCAGGATGCCTACCAGGGTGACTGCCGGGAAATCGTGTCCCTTGACGATCATCTGTGTCCCGATCAGAATATCGGCTTCGTGCGCCGCAAACGAGGAGAGGATCGCTTCGTAGCTTCCTTTTGTCCGCGTTGTGTCGGAGTCCATCCGAAGTATCCTTGCCTCGGGAAAGAACTTGGAGATCACCTGTTCTGCCTGCTGGGTGCCGGCTTTGAATCCGCTGATGTACGAAGAGCCGCATTCGGGGCAGACCTTCGGGGCCTGCGTCTCGTATCCGCAGTAATGGCAGACCAGACGTCCGCCCATATGCTGAGACAGCGATACGTCACAGTGCGGACATTTGATCACATGACCGCATTCTCTGCACGAGACAAAACCGGCATAGCCTCTGCGGTTCAGGAACAGCATGATCTGTTCGTGTTTCCCAAGCCGGTCCTCCATCTCATCTCTCAGCCTGCGGCTGAGTATCGACCGGTTGCCCTTTTTCAGCTCTTCACGCAGGTCCGTCACGTAGACATCGGGAAGGGGCCTCCCCTCATGCCTTTCCGTAAGCCGGACCAGGCGATATTCTCCCGATAAGGCTCTGCTGTATGCCTCCAGAGAAGGTGTGGCCGAGCCCAGGACAACGTGGGCGCCTTCCAGCTCCGCGCGAAATACCGCGGTCTCGCGGGCGTGGTATCTGGGCGTCGACTCGCTTTTATATGCGGCTTCATGTTCCTCATCGATGATGATGAGCCCCAGATTGGTAAACGGGGTAAACAGGGCTGACCGGGGACCGACCATGACAGAGATCTCTCCTTTTTTGGCCTGTACAAACCGGTCATAGCGTTCTCCGCGGGAGAGCCGCGAATTGAGGATTGATACTTTGCTGCCGAACCGGCCGACGAACCGGCGCACCGTCTGATAGGTCAGCGAGATCTCCGGGATCAGCACGATCACCTGTTTTCCCCTGTCCAGCATATCTTGAATGAGTGTCATATAGACTTCGGTCTTTCCGCTGCCCGTCACTCCGTGGATCAGCACAGGACGGCTTTGGTCTCCGTCCCACTCTGAACGGATCTCGGATACGGCTGCCTTTTGTTCGTCGTTCAGCAGAGCCGGCTTTTCCTGCGGAATATCTTCGATGCGAAACGGCAGCCTGTAGGACTCTTCCGAATCCACCAGGAGGATACCGTTTTCCCGGAAATACCGGAGCACCGAATCTGTGGTTCCCAGCTCCTTCGATGCGTACGCATAGTCGATCTCTTTTTCTTCGCTCTCCAGCACTGCGCCAAGCAGTCTTGCCCGCGCTTTGCCTCTGCCCTTCTGAAGCTCGCCAAGGAGCTGCTCTGCTTCTTCGGGGTCGGCTTTCAGTACGATGCGCTTTTTCTCCCGTATCTTCATCTTTTCTCTGACCGGGAAGACCGTGCGCAGTGACCGGATCACCGTGGATCCGTAGGTTTCTCTGATCCATGCGGCTACTTTGAGAAGATTTGCTTCGGTCGTCTCGGCGCTGCTGTCCACCGTGAGGATGCTTTTTACACGCTGTTCCTCGTAATCCGTCTTATCGGAGAGGCCTGTCACGTACCCTCTTCGCGGCCGGTTTCCTTTGCCGAAGGGCACGGTCACCGTCATTCCCACGCCGATCTTTTCTTCCCATTCGGCGGGGACGCGATAGGAAAAACTTCGGTCAAGTTCTCCCGAAGTGATGTCGATCACCACATCTGCATATATCATATATGATCCGCCTGATTTTTTCTGTCTTCTGCAAGGATATCAGCGATGAGGTCCCTCTCGTCCATGGGATACTTGACGCCCTTGATCTCCTGATAATCCTCGTGGCCTTTTCCCGCAAGTACAATGATGTCGCCCGGTTCACCGTGATGAATGGCGTAGGCGATCGCTTCTTTGCGGTCGATGATCTCGATGTATTTGCCTGTTGTTTTGTCGATACCGATCTTGATGTCGTTGATGATCTCCTGCGGGTCTTCGAACCTTGGATTGTCCGAGGTGATGATGGTAAAGTCTGCCAACCGGCCCGAGACCTCGCCCATTTCGTATCTTCTGGATTTGGCGCGGTTTCCTCCGCATCCGAAGAGGCAGACGAGGCGATGGGGATGATACTCCTTGAGCGTGGTGAGCAGACTTTCGAGTGCCATCGCGTTGTGCGCGTAATCGATCATCAGGGTGAACTCATCCGACACTTTTACCATCTCTATACGGCCCTTAACTTTTGCGGCCCGCAGTGCTTTGATGATGTTTTCTTCGGAAACGCCGAAATGCCTGCAGATGGCGATCGCGGTGAGGGAATTGTAGATGCTGAATTTTCCGGGGATGTCGATCTCTACCTTGAAATCCATGAGGCCTTTCAGATGGTAGGAGATGCCCAGGTATCCTTTGCCGGTCACCATGACGGGATCTTCGGCGATCAGGTCTGCTTTGCCGGAGAAGCCGTATGTCTCCAGATTGCAAGTGTGTCCTTCGATGATCCGGTCAAAATGCTCGTCGTCGCGGTTTACGATGCCGACGCGGCACTGTTTGAGGAGCATGGCTTTGCAGGAAAGGTAATGGTCAAAGTCTCTGTGTTCGTTCGGGCCGATATGATCCGGCTCGATGTTGGTGAAGACGCCGTAGTCGAAGATAAAGCCTTGTGTGCGGTGCAGCATGAGGCCCTGTGAGGAGACTTCCATTACAACTGCGTCGCAGCCGGCATCTGCCATCTTGCGGAAATATTCCTGGATCACGTAGGATTCGGGTGTTGTGTTCGCTGCTTTTATGTGGGTTTCCCCGATGATCGCTTCGATCGTGCCGATCAGGCCTACTTTGTGTCCTGCATTTTCGAGGATCGATTTTACCATGTAGGTCGTGGTCGTTTTTCCTTTGGTTCCGGTGATGCCGATGGTCTTCAACTGTTCGGCGGGGTAGCCGAACCAGGCGGCGGACACAAATGCGAGTGCGTAGCGGGTGTCGGGCACGCGTATCACGGTTACGTTTTCGGGGACCGTTACATCGTCGCTTACGATGATGGCCGATGCGCCTTTTGCGCATACATCCGCGGCGTAGGCATGTCCGTCGGAGACTGCTCCTTTGATGCATATAAAGACGCATGAGGGACATGCTTTTCGGGAATCATAGACAACAGCTTCTATATCGCAGTCCGTACTGCCCTGCAGACATTCGTACTCAATTCTTTCCAATAAAGATGCCAGTTTCATAAGGATCTCCTTCATCTATATTACTATAGAAATTTTTTTTGTTTAACTATATTAGAATAACACACCACGCGCGGGTTTTCAATCGTTACTCCGGCCGGGCTGACGTTGACATAATATGCACTATTTTGCATAAAATTTCAGTTTTTTCTTGCGATACATTTATAAAATTATTATAATTAGAGTGTGATTAAATGACTTCTTGGAGTCTGCATAAAGGAGGTATCTGCGCAATGGGTAAATTTGTCATCAGGAACACGAAAACAGGCCTCAAATTTGATTTGAAAGCAACTAATGGACAGGTGATCGCTTCTTCCCAGGTCTATAAGGGACTTGCTTCCTGCTAGAAGGGTATCGCCAGTGTAGCAAAGAACGGCCCGATTGCGGAGATCGAGGATCAGACAGTGGAAGGATATGCTGTGCTGAAACATCCGAAATATGAGGTATATCTGGATAAGTCTGAGGAATTCAGGTTCAGGCTGAAGGCGCGCAACGGGCAGATCGTTGCGGTGAGCGAGGGATATACAAGTATGAAGAACTGCCTTAAGGGTATCGCCAGCGTCAAGAAGAATGCTGTGGATGCTCCGGTCGTTCAGGAATAACGTGGAACATGGGGACGGTTCCTCGTTCCACTTGGCGAATTTTCAAGCAAAGTGGAACGAGGAACCGTCCCCGTGTTACACCAGATATCGAATTTCTGCTTCGGGTTCTTTGCCTTCCTGCAGTTCCATCACCACGTAGCTGGGGCGCCTGCCGGGCTGGCGGGGATAGGAAAGGCTGCCGGGATTTATGGCGAGCACGTTCCCTCTTTTGGTGATCATCGGCTTGTGGGTATGGCCGAACAGAGCGATCTCGCACTCTCTGTACTCCGCCTCCTCCACAAGGCCGGCGATGTCGAGCGATACCCCGTAACTGTGGCCATGTGTGACGAAGATGCGGTGGCCGCAGAGCTCAAGCTCCTCTTCCCTGTTCAGATCGGAAAAGAAATCGTTGTTGCCTGCGATGATGCAGCAGTCGCTGCCTGCCAGTGCTTCTATATAATATTCTCTTCCTTCCACATCGCCGCAGTGGATGAGCAGATCGAAGGGAGCCTCGGCTTCTATGGCCTGCTCGATCCCTTCATCTATGCCGTGGGTGTCGCTGACGATCAATATTTTCATAGTAATCCTTTCTCGTCAAGGAGCCGCCGCATTGCCCTCAACGCTTTCCCGCGGTGGCTGATCCTGTTTTTTTCCTCGGGAGGGATCTCCGCGGAGGTTTTTCCGTGAGACGGGAGGAAAAAGATCGGGTCATAGCCGAAGCCGTTCTCTCCTCTCTCCTCGTAGCCGATGCGCCCTTCCATCGTCTCGCGCACCACTTCCGTGCCGTGTCCCGGCACATATGCCGCTACGGCGCACACAAATCGGGCGGTCCGCTGTTCGTCCGGGACGCCTTCGAGTCTCTCGATCAGTGCAGCATTTTTTACATGGTACGAAGTATCTTCGCCCATGTACCGGGAAGAATAGATGCCGGGTTCGCCGTTCAGATAGTCGATGACCAGGCCCGAATCGTCGGCGAGCACAAGCTCTCCGCTGATGCGTCCGATCGTCTCGGCTTTTATGCGCGCATTCTCTTCAAAGGAAGTACCGTCTTCGATAATGTCCGCCGTTATTCCGGCTTCTTTCATCGAGATCACACGGACATCCTCAAGATCCGCCATGATCTTTCGAATCTCTACGAGTTTGTTTTCGTTTCCTGTCGCAAATATGATCGTTCTCATTGATTCTCCGTTCTGTTTTTCCGGGGAGGTTTGGGCCCCGGGAACTGATAGTAATATGTCTTCATCATGCCGTTGTATATTTTACGGTTCTTTTCTGCCTTGCTTCCGATCGCGTGCTCGGCATCTTCGTAGGCGGTGATCACATACATGGACCATTTGTCGAGCATGCGGTATCTTTCACCGAGAGTATGATAGAGTGCGGGGAGCGCTTCTTTTTCTTCGAGTCGCTCTCCGTAGGGCGGATTTGTGATGATAAATCCGTAGGAGCCTGAGTGGCTCAAGGCCCCGACGTCTCTTCTCTGCAGGTGGATCATATCGCCAACGCCCGCCATCTCCGCGTTTGCGAGAGCAGCTTTTATAGCCGCGGCGTCGATATCATACCCTTGTATATCGGGTTTAAGGCCGCGGATGACCCGATCGTCCGCATCTTCCCTCACGTCATCCCAGCATTTTTTGGGGATGAAGTGGGTCCAGCTTTCTGCCGTGAAGGACCGGTTTCGGCCCGGGGCCATGTTTGCGGCGATCATGGCCGCTTCGATCGGAAAGGTTCCGCTGCCGCAGAAGGGATCCACCAGTATCCTGTCCCGCTTCCAGGGGGTGAGCATGATCAATGCCGAAGCCAGAGTCTCGGTGATCGGCGCTTTTACTTTCATCTGCCGATATCCACGTTTGTGGAGTGAGGCTCCCGAAGTGTCGATCCCAACCTGTGCGATGTCTTTCATAAAAGAGACACGGATGGGAAATTCCGGTCCGTCCTCGGGAAACCATTCCATATGATACACGCTCTTCAGTCTTTCGACAATAGCTTTTTTCATGATCGACTGAATGTCCGAAGGGCTGAACAGCCTGCTTTTTACCGAATTTGCCTTGGTTACCCAGAATTTTCCGTTCCGGGGAATGTATTTTTCCCATGGGATCGCCCGGGTTTTTTCGAACAGTTCGTCAAATGTGACAGCTTTAAACTCTCCGGCCTTCAATAAAATCCTCTCGGTCGTTCTGAGGAAAGTGTTGGCATAGGCTATTCCTTCTCCGTCCGAGGCGAAAGTTACTTTGCCGTCCGACACCTCCGTGATCTCATATCCAAGGTCTATAATTTCCCGTTTCAGCACCGCTTCGAGGCCAAAGTGGCAGGGTGCGATAAGTTCGTATTTTTCCATCCGTTTTCTCACCAAATACCTTATATTGTGGTTGACATAACCCAGTTACCCAATTTTTAGCATAAAATCTTTCAAAAAACAACATAACTATCGAAAATTCTGTTGCTTTTTTTGGCGAACTATATTATAATCTATTACAGTAAAAAGAACTTACCCTTCAAATGTTCTTTTTACCAAACCCCTTATTTTATTATTTATACTCCCCTCGAAACACCCGGTAGCTCCCCTACCGGGTGTTTCACTTTGTGTACACACACAGTAAGGCTGTCGCATTAATGCGACAGCCTTACTTTTTTCCGCTGATCAGAGAAGCCAGACCGGAAGCTCTTCAAAGCACTGGATGATCCCGTTTGCTTTCTTCTCTTCGGGAGCTGCCTCTGCAGCTTTTACTTCTGCTGCCGCCTCGACTGCTGCTGTCTCGACTGCCGCTTCTGCAGCCGGTGCTGCTTTCTTTCTTCCTGCCGAAGCCGCGCGTTTGATACTCTCTTTACCTACCGGCACGTTCTGTCACCTCCTCAGCCAACTTGATATATTCTTTTGCGCTCCTGCAGGAGCGTTTGTACTCGACCACCGGCGCGCTGTTGTCCTGCGCCCATTCCACCGCGCTGTCGACGCGGATGTAGGAATCAAACAGATAGATCCCTTCCATTTCCTTTAACGTCTCAAGCGTCTGTTTGAAATAGCCTTTTCGCAGGTCCGCCTTTGTCACAACGATGCCGAGGATCTCGAGGGAAGGAGAGATCTCCTTCGCCTCGTTTAAAAAATCGAACATATTGGCAAGTCCGAACATTCCCCAGGGGCTTGCCTCCACCGGCACCATGACATAGTCCGATGCGCACAGGATGTTCATGACCCAGTTTCCCAGTGTGGGCGGGGCGTCGATCAGGATATAATCGTATTCCCCCGATTCTTTGACCCCGGAAAGGCACTTTCGGAGGATAAACTCCCTGTTTCGTCCCCGGGAGAGTTCCGCTTCGACGGAGCTCATCCGGGAGGACGAGGGGATCATATCCAGATTTTCATAGGATGTTCTCACGATATACGAAGTCAGATCCTTCTGTCCTGTAACCGCGTAGTACAGGTTGTTTTTTCCCTCGGACATCTCAAGCACTTTATCCTCGGGGAAAAAGGACAGGGAAAGATTCATCTGCATATCGCCGTCGATCAGCAATACCTTATGCCCGGATCTTGCCATAGCGGCTCCGATGTTGCCGCAGGTGGTGGATTTTCCGCTTCCGCCCTTATTGTTCGTAAAACATATCGTGATCGTCTTTTTCATAGATTTTCCACAGCTGCACGCTCGATCGGAAGGCCCTTGATGTATCTTTCCATGAATGCATTGTAGCCTTCTACGCCTTCTGCCGTCGGTGCGAGGGTGGATCCTTCGTTGCCGGCAAACACTTTATTGTCCAGATAATCTGCAAGGCTCTCGCCGTCTTCCTTGCGGATCAGATACGATGCAAGGATGGCCATACCCCAGGCGCCGCCTTCTCCCGCTGTCTCCATGACGGAAACCGGAGCGTTGACAGCGTCGGCAAGGATCTGCTGACCCACACCTTTGGTCTTGAACAGGCCGCCGTGGCCGAGGAGTCTGTCGACCTTGACGTTCTCTTTCTCGAAGAGGATGTTCAGGCCAACTCTCATTGCGCCGAGGCTGGTGTACAGATTTGTCCGCATAAAGTTCGCCAGTGTGAATTTGCTCTCGGGTGAGCGAACGACCATCGGGCGTCCTTCGGTAAATCCGGTCATATGCTCGCCGGAGAAGTAGCAATATGCAAGCAGTCCGCCGCAGTCCGGATCGCCTTCCATGGCTTTGCGGTAAAGCGTTCCGTAGAGGGTGTTCATGTCAGCCTCGATGCCCATGGCTTCGGTAAACTCTTTGAAGATATTTACCCATGCGTTGAGGTCAGAGGTACAGTTGTTGGAGTGTGCCATGGCAACTGCTTCTCCCGAAGGAGTCGTGACCATGTCGATCTCGCTGTACGGTTTGGAGAGGGCTTTTTCAAGAACGATCATCGCAAAAGCGGAGGTTCCGGCAGAAACGTTACCTGTGCGGACAGCAACGCTGTTTGTGGCGACCATTCCGGTTCCGGCATCGCCTTCGGGCGGAGCCATCGGGATCCCGGCTTTGAGTTTGCCCGAGGGATCAAGAAGGAGTGCGCCTTCTTCGGTCAGTGTGCCGGCTTCTTCGCCCGCAACCTTGCACTCGGGAAGGATGTCTCTCAGTTTCCACGGGAAGCCGTAAGGAGCGACCAGAGCGTCAAACTTGTCGACCATCTCCTGATCGTAGTTTTTGATCGTGGAGTCGATCGGGAACATGCCGGCGCAGTCGCCGATGCCCAGTATTCTTCTTCCGGTCAGTTTCCAATGGATGTATGCTTCCAGTGTGGTGATGTAGTCGATATCCTTTACATGCTCTTCTTTGTTGAGAATAGCCTGGTACAGATGTGCGATACTCCATCTCTGCGGGATGTTATAGTTGAAAAGTTCGGACAGCTGCCTGCTTGCCTCTCCGGTGATATTGTTACGCCATGTTCTGAACGGAACCATCAGCTCGCCGGCTTTGTTAAAAGGCATATAACCGTGCATCATGGCACTGATGCCGAGAGCGCCGACCGAAGTCAGCTCTACATCATATTTTTCTTTAACATCTTTTACCAGGTCCTGATAACAGTCCTGAATGCCTGTCCGGATGTCATCCAGACTGTAGGTCCAGATACCGTTCTCCAGGTGATTTTCCCAATCATGGCCGCCGGATGCGATCGGTGTGCATTTGTCGTCTACCAGGACACCTTTGATCCTTGTGGAGCCGAATTCGATTCCAAGGGCAGTTCTGTTGTCGAGAATTGCCTGTTTTGCAGCGTTAATGTCTACACTCACTGTACTGTCCTCCCTTGCCTGTTATTACAGGTATGTGAATAATCGAGAAATTTTTTTGTCCGGCTTCTTCCGTTCCGAACAGTTGCCGATATATCAGAAAAGCGGTTTCATCGCCGGATAAAGCGTGCGGAACTTCTGATATCTCTCTTCATATTTTGCGGTAAGCTCGGGATCGGGCTCCACCGTCTCAACGACCTTTACAAACTTCTCACAGATGGTCTGCACATCGGGATATGCTCCGCAGCCTACCGCTGCCAGCATGGCGCCGCCCATTCCGGGTCCCTGTTCGTTCTCCGGAACGTCAACCTTCAGGTTCATAATATTCGCGATCATCTTTTTCCAGAGCGGGCTCTTTGCACCGCCGCCGCAGATCATGGTCCTGTCGATCTTAATACCGAGGCTGCGGGCAACTTCGAGAGAATCACGAAGACCGAAAGCAACGCCTTCGAGGACTGCCTGGGTCATGTCGGCTCTGGTCGAATCCATGGACATGCCGAAGAACACACCTCTGGCATCCGGATTGTTGTGCGGCGAGCGCTCGCCCATCAGATACGGGAGGAAGAACACATGGTTCTCGCCAAGCTTATCGATGTTCTCCTGCTCTTTTGCAAAATCCGTTGTTCCGAGGATTTCTTCTACCCACCATTTGTTGCAGGATGCAGCGCTGAGCATGCAGCCCATCAGGTGATAGTATCCGTCTGCATGATCGAAGGAATGCAGAGCATTGTTCTCGTCCACGCCGAATTCCCTGCTGGAGATGAAGATGGTTCCGGAGGTTCCGAGCGAGATGTTGCAGCGTCCGTCGCCGACGGTACCTGTTCCTACTGCTGCGGCAGCGTTGTCGCCTGCGCCGGCAACCACCTTTACATCGGCGGAAAGGCCAAGTTCTTCCGCGATCTCCGGTCTGAGCGTACCTACTACTTCCCAGCTCTCATAGAGTTTAGGAAGCACCTCCTCGGTGATCCCGCAGATCTTCAGCATTTCTTCGGACCAGCGGCGGTTCTTCACATCGAGAAGCAGCATGCCCGATGCATCCGACAGATCTGTACAGAACGAACCTGTGAGCATATAGGAAATATAATCCTTGGGAAGCATGATCTTGCAGATGCGTGCGAAGTTTTCGGGCTCATTCTTCTTCATCCAGAGGATCTTGGGTGCCGTAAAGCCTGCAAATGCAATATTTGCGGTGTACTCGGAGAGTTTGTCCTTTCCGATCACGGTGTTCAGGTACTCTGTCTCCTCGCCGGTACGGCCGTCGTTCCAGAGAATAGCCGGGCGGATAACATTGTCGTCCTTGTCCAGTGTGACAAGGCCGTGCATCTGGCCGCCGCAGCCGATGCCTGCAACTTTGGAAGCGTCAAAGCCGTTAAGCAGCTCTTTGATCCCCTCTTTGCTCTGTGCAAGCCAGTCTTCGGGCTTCTGCTGAGACCAGCCCGGATGCGGGAACTCGAGCGGATATTCGCGTGACACGATGTTTAAGATCGTTCCGTCTTCGTCCATAAGGAGAAGCTTCACTGCGGAAGTTCCAAGGTCTACACC